>DPKV01000222.1 GCA_003542325.1 Anaerolineaceae bacterium | reverse complement strand
ATGACTGGCCGCAGATCAAACTGGACATGCAGCGGGTCAGCTATCTGGCGGCGCGCTACCAGCCATTCTTTGAAACGGATGATTATGACCGTCTGGTGGATCAGAGCGATTTCGCCTACGCCCTGCGTGACCACATCCTGAACGGCTGGGAGATGCCGGCCGGTCTTTACGCCTTCAGCAGCCAGACCCTGATCATCATCAAGGGAGATTAAACCACCACCTCAATCAGAATAATCAGATTAGAACAGATTCTCTCTGGGACTAAGATCATAGTCGCCTTAAAAAAATTTAACAACTCGTAAAAACTTTTTATCTGGTGTAGGGGCGGGGCTCTGTCCCCGCCCGAAGAGGATTCCAAATGTACATCCTCGGGCGACCACAGAGGGTCGCCCCTACACAATCATTACCCATCGATGGTTTGTATGCTTTCAAGGTAAAATCAACCTATGCCTGCCTATGTTGAAGTTGCCATCAACCTCCCGCAGATCTCCGACACCTTTCATTACCATCTCCCCGCGGAACTGACCGGTTCAGTTGCACCCGGTTTGCTGGTCATCGTACCCTTTGGCAGGCAGCGCGTTCAAGGTGTGGTGCTGCGCACCGTGGATATCCCTGAAGTAAGCCAGACCAAACCGGTCGAAGAGCTGGTGGATGAAGCCCCGGCCCTGACCCCCGCCCAGATCGAACTGGCCTTTTGGATGGCCGAAGAGACTCTGGCTCCCCTGGGCGCCTGCATCAGCCAGATGCTCCCTCCGGGGCTGAGCCAGCGTACGGATACCCTCATCCGTCTCAACCGTGAACGAGAGATTGACGAATCCGACCTCTCCCCCCTTGAAAAACGTCTCGTCCATTTGCTGCAAAAACGCGGCGACCTGCGCGGCCGGCAGGTGGACACTGCGATCCGTCAGGTCGAATGGCGCGGCGCGCTGCGCAAATTGGCCCAAAAAGGCATTGTCCATACCCGTGCCGTTCTGCCCCCGCCGCGGGTCAGCCCCAAGATAGTCCGCAAAGTGATGCTCGCCATCCCGCGGGATGAAATTGAAACTCTGGAAACACCGCTCAGCCGCGTCCAGGACGTTCACGAACGGCGGATGAAAATCCTGCGCATGCTCTCCCGGGAAGCCGGACTGGTGGAACCCAGTTGGGTCTTCGCCCAGACCGGCGGCAACAATGGCGACCTGAAAATGCTGGCTGAGGCCGGGTTGATTGAACTGCGCCAGGACCAGGTCTGGCGGGACCCCCTGGAAGAAACCAATTTCGTCACTGCGACACCGCCGGTCTTGACCCGAGATCAGGATCGGGTTTGGATGCAAATCCAGGCCGGGATCACAGCTTCCCGGCAAGGGAAAGCCCCCGCACCTTTCCTGCTCCACGGCGTCACCGGTTCCGGCAAGACCGAACTCTACCTGCGCGCCGTGAAAGAGACCCTGGCTGCGGGTCGCCAGGTGATCATCCTGGTCCCGGAAATCTCCCTGACCCCCCAAACCGTCCAGCGTTTCCTGTCGCGTTTTCCCGGACAGGTGGGCGTGATCCATTCCCAGCTTTCCGAAGGCGAGCGTTACGATACCTGGCGGCGGGTGCGGCTGGGCGAACTGCCCGTGATCGTTGGCCCCCGCAGCGCCCTGTTCATGCCGCTGGATAACCTTGGATTGATCGTGGTGGACGAATGCCACCACGAGTCCTACGACCAGCAGGATACCCTGCCGTATTACCATGCCGTCACGACTGCCGCCGCTTATACCCGGCTGACCGGTGCGGTTGCCCTCTTCGGCTCCGCCACGCCCCGGATCACCCAATTCTTCCAGGCTTCCCAGGGCAACTGGACTTACCTCGAATTGCCTCGCCGCATCCTGGCCCATCGTGAAGCCATCGCCCGCCACGCTCAACGGTTGGGCTTGTCCATGCCCGTGCATCCCGGCGAGGGTGAGACCGCTGATCTGGGCCTGCCGGCGGTTTCCATTGTGGATATGCGCCGGGAACTCCACGCCGGTAACCGGAGCATCTTCAGCCGGGAACTGCACTCGGCATTACAGCAGGTTCTGGACAGGGGGGAGCAGGCTATCCTCTTCCTGAACCGGCGCGGGTCAGCGACCTATGTCTTCTGCCGGGATTGCGGCTATGTCGTCAAGTGTCCCCGCGACGATAAACCTCTCACCTTTCACCAGCGTCAAAACCGGCTGCTGTGTCATACCTGCGGTTATGAACGCCAGATGCCGCACACCTGCCCGGTTTGCGGCGGCAATCAAATCCGCCAATTGGGCACAGGGACGGAAAAGGTCGAGCAGATGATCCGGGAACAATTCCCCAACGCCCGGACGCTGCGCTGGGACGCAGAGACCACCCGCAGGAAAGGCGCTCACGAACTGATCCTGAACCACTTCACCAACCGCCAGGCGGACATCCTGATCGGCACCCAGATGCTGGCCAAGGGATTGGACCTGCCGCTTGTGACGCTGGTCGGCGTGATCCTGGCAGAGGTCGGCCTCAACCTGCCGGATTTCCGATCAACCGAGCGTACTTTTCAGTTGCTCACCCAGGTGGCCGGGCGCGCCGGACGCAGTCCTTTGGGCGGCCAGGTGGTCCTGCAAACCTATGAGCCGGACAATTACGCCATCCAGGCCGCAGCAAAGCACGACTACCGCGGATTTTACGAACGCGAGATCGCTTCCCGTCAAGAACTGCGCTACCCGCCTTTCACCCGCCTTGTCCGATTGGAATACCGCCACGCTGATCCGCGGCAAGCGGAAGAAACCGCCAAGAGCCTCGCCGATCACATACGCGGTTGGATTCGCAAAGATGACGCGTCTCTCGACATGATCGGCCCGGTCCCTTGTTTCTTCTCCAGGCTCTATGGCCGATATCGCTGGCAGATCGTCCTGCGGGGGCCAAACCCTGGCCAACTTCTTCGGGACCGGTCCTTGCCCGATTGGATCGTTGAGGTGGACCCACCCAGCCTGTTATAATTCGTCCAAAAATCATCCTTTTTGGTGGTCAGGCGGGACAACCTCACGTTATAATAGAACAATACGAAAGATAATCACAGGATAAACCCATGCAACCCATAAAGCATGCTTTTCGGTTCATCAATGCCAGTTTCAAATTGGCCTTGAAACACACCCAACTTCAGGAGCCCTGGTTAAACCTTGCCATCGGCAGCCTGGTCATCCTTTTTGCCTGGTTCCTGCCGACGGCCCTGGTAGCAGGCTTGCTGGGCCTCACGCCCTGGGGACTGGCGCTGATGGGCCTGCTGGCTGTTTGTGTCCTGTCTGACCTGTGGGTTTGGGGTGAAATGGTCGCTTTACTGACCGCCCGGGGGATGCACGAAATCGACCAAACCTCTGAAACCGAGACTCTCTCAAACTGGCAGTTCCTGAAAAAACATGGGGGGGCCATTTTCGTCCTGACACTGACAAAGCCCGTCCTCTGGATGGGGCAGAAAATCAAACAACTCTTTTCTTCCAAAGCCAGCCCTGCCGATGACCGTCAGCTCTGGTTGAAGGTGCAATTATTGGCCTTACCGGCCATTGCAGTGGAAGGCCTCACCCTGAAGGCCGCCCTGGGACGCCTCGAGCAGATCGTAAAAGAAAACCTGCTGCCCATTCGGGAGAAGTTGGTTCGGGTCCGGCTGATCGCCGTGGTCGTCAACTTGCTTTTTATGGGAATCGGTATCGCCCTGGC
>DPKV01000071.1 GCA_003542325.1 Anaerolineaceae bacterium | reverse complement strand
CCAGTTTTTCGTGTCCTCATTTCCACCCCCAATGGATCGGACGATATAAACCGACCAGCGATAAACATGCGGACGGCCGTCTTTGGGTGCGAAGGAAGCAGGAACGATAAACGAAGTCCCTGTCACATACTCTGTTGTTGAATTTTTGTTCTCACTGGTAAGGTCGGTGATTGTGACAGCATAAGCTTCGTCACTCAGCAGCTCACTCACAGCAGCCCATTGAAGGCTGATGGTTTCATTAATTCCGGAGAATGAAGCACCGTCGGAGGGAAGCAGTAAATTAGGCCCCGGGTAGGGCGGCGCGGTTGTTGCGGTGGGGGTTGGGCCTGCGGTCGGCTCGCGCATACATAATGGAATGGAAAGGTATTGCCCCTGAATAACGGTGTCGTTCGGCAATGCGTTATATTCACGGATCGTTGCCTGACTAACATCGTATGTATCCGCGATGATACTGAGAGTTTCATCCGCTACTACAAGATGATAAATGGTTTCACATGCTGACTCAGTTTTTTCTGCTTCACTGAGTGTTGCAGTCGGCTGAGGAGAGGCTGTCGGAGTCGGCTGAGGAACGCTCAATACCTGGCCCTCATAAAGAATACAATCTGTGGAAAGGTTATTCGCAAGGATGATGCTGTTCACGGAGACGTCAAAAAAGGCCGCAACATCCGAGCAGGTCTCGCCTGCTTTTACCGTATATGAGTAGGGTGGCAATGGCGTCCAGGTTGGCGCTAATGTTGGGGTCAGTGTAACTGTTGGTGTCATTGTCACTGTTGGGGTTGTTGTTTCGGTACCGGCTTCAGCCACCACATCGGGGTTTTCACCGGAAGCGCCATTACTCAGGATGAGGCTTACAATCACAGCGCCCAGCGTGATAAAGAGAGCGATTATACCCAATATCGCAGGAAGACTGAGCGTGATTTCAGGGAGTCGTTTTGCACTGACGGTTATCGGTTTTTTGGTGTCGGCTTTCAGATCCAATTCAGTACCGCAAACCAAACAACGTTTTGCTGATTCATTCAGCCTTGTACCGCAAACAGGGCACAGTTTTGTCTTTGAGGTGTTCGTATCAGGGCTCATCATAATTCGGGAATAGTATACCTCATGCTGGGAAAATTAGGCAATGACCAGGAAAATGATGCAGGGCAACCCCATCCCTTCCCCTGGAGCGAAGCGGAATACCCGAAGGGTATAGGGGAAGGGTGCCCGAAGGGCGGGAAGGGGTGATATTTAAATAATAAAGAGTTCAATGAACTGAAACAAATGAACTTACGATCGCCCTGGGTAATGACGGAAACCAAACCTGATGTCATGATGGTATAAATACGTCTATGGATCACAGCCTGTATTTTCATATCCCATTTTGTAAAAGGCGATGTCACTATTGTGATTTTAATACCTATGCAGGTATGGAGAATCATATCGAAGCATACATGATGGCCCTTATAAAAGAATTTCAGATGGTCATTAAAAATCAAAAGTTGAACATTCACACAATTTACTTTGGAGGCGGAACGCCATCAATTGTCCCCTCAAGATGGTATAAGCAATTAATTAACGAAATAAAAGACACCGGTTTAATGCGTGATAATTGTGAAATAACACTTGAAGCCAACCCGGGTACATTGACCGTTCGATATCTTCAGGAATTGAACGCCGCTGGTATCAATCGTCTTAGCCTGGGTGTGCAATCCACCAACACTTTCGATCTCCAGCGATTGGACCGCATTCACTCAGTCGATGAAATTCTGGCTAACCATCAAAATGCCAGAAGGGTGGGATTTGATAATATTAATTTTGATATGATCTTTGCTTTACCCTGGCAGGACCTGCCCAGCTGGAAGAATTCTTTAAATCGGGCTATAACCCTCCACCCTGAGCATTTCTCTCTGTATTCATTAATCATTGAACCAGGAACACCTTTGTTTAATTGGCACCAGAAAGGGTGGATTGAGCCGCAGGATGAAGACGTGGAAGCGGATATGTACGAATATGCAATAGAAGCACTTAGCGTTTCCGGTTACGAGCATTATGAAATCTCAAATTGGGCATTAAGGAACAAGGAAATTAGTTTCCAGAGTCGCCATAATAAACAATATTGGTTAAATCAGCCCTATTTTGGATTTGGCGCAGGCGCACACGGGTATGTCAACGGAATTCGGACGGTGAACACACCTGGAATTCAGGATTATATTACTAGAATTCAGAAATCAAGCCCTGAACTTCTGGAATATCCATCATCACCCGCGGCCATCTCAACAAACCATGTGGATGTGAGTACACAAATGATGGACACAATGATGCTCGGGCTGCGGTTGGTGAGCGAAGGTGTCCGAAACGATGTTTTCGCAGAACGCTTCCAAAGAACAATCCATGAGGTTTTTGGTGAGAAGATCAGCCGGCTTGAACAGCAAGGACTGGTTGAGTGGGTGGGTGATACAAATCAAAGACTGCGCCTCACACACCGCGGCATTTTCCTGGCAAACAGGGTATTCAGGAAATTTGTTTAGCTAGACGACGGAAACCCGGGTGCCAAAGCCGGTCCGGGTCCACTCATGTGGGTCGCCATTGGGTGTCGCCCATCGGAAGAGCCATTTTGCCTCATGGTTCCGCATGTTGATACAGCCGCTGCTCATGGGGTAGCCAAAGTTGTTGTGCCAATAGGTGCCATGGGTGGCAATCCCTTTATCCAGCTCAAAGAAACAGCACCAGGGTACTCCCAATAATTCATAGGCGTAAATATCTGTGGTAATTTGCCCATCTCCCATATGTTTTGAGGGCATTTTTGAACCAATTCGGAATTCACCTGAGGGGGTCTTCTTGTTCGGGGTCAAAGCACCGGATGATATGGTGGTATGCATGACCACGTTATCGCCTTCAAAGGCGGTCAGCGTTTGCTCTGAGATCGAGATCTCAATTCGCTTTGCCTCAGGGGGAACCTCGGGTGAAATAGGGTCGAATTCAGTATCCTTCACGATCCGCATGTGTTCTGCAGGGATGGCATATCGATAGCGCAGCAATTCGTCTTCCAATTCATACCAGGGATTGCCATCGGGGCCAGTGATAATATCTCGAATCCAATGCGTCGTCTGGTAATATAACCGCCATACCTGTTCCCATCCGTAAATGGATGTATAACGCATACCGCGTGTATAAGGAACGGTAATTTCTCCCAGTTGGCCATCCTCATGGATGGTGTTGGTCACCGGATTAAGAACATAGTCCACATCCACAAGCCATTTCCTGTGAGCAAAGCCTCCCCAAACCCGGTACCAGATTGGGTTGAACTCCGGGCCATGTTCCGACTCGACCTCGTAGTATACATTCATCAAGTCATCCTTCATCCGTTGATAAAGAATGACGCTTTCCTCATTGGGTTCCTTATGGATGCTGACTGAGTTTTGGGTGCTTGAAATGACGCCCACCCGAACCAGCCGATGATGCGAGGATTGGATTTTCTCATCATCGAGAATATCCACCATCGGTTTGAAAGCCATTGATCCAACACTGAGAGCAGCAATTTTAAGAAAATTTCTGCGTGTTAAGGTCTTATTAGTCATATAAATAAATTATACACTGGTAATGAGCGCTGTCAATCGTCGAACTCTTCAGGTTCGATATTGGCAACGGATTCGCGGACATAGGTGGGGAGGTAAGGATACCTATTAATATCCTCTACTTTTGTCACACCGCTTAACACCAGGATGGTTTCCATTCCACTGGTTACGCCCGAAACAATATCAGTATCCATGCGATCGCCAACCATGAGAGTATTTTCAGAATGCACGTTCAAAAAGTTTAAGGCCGTGCGCATCATCAAAGCATTGGGTTTGCCCACAAAAAACGGTTCCACCCCGCTGGCTTTCTGAATCAAAGCGGCCATTGCACCGCAGGCGGGCACAATCCCACCTTCACTGGGGCCTGAAGAATCGGGGTTGGTCGCGATAAACCTTGCCCCGCCGTCATGGATCAGGCGGATAGCTTTTTTGATCATTTGGTAATCATAGGACTTAGTCTCACCGACGACGACGTAATCCGGCTGCATATCCGTGATGACATAACCAATATCATGGATTGCTTCAGTTAACCCACTTTCACCCAAGACGAAAGCCTTGCCATCAGGCCGTTGGCGGTGTAAAAAAGCTGCGGTGGCAAGTGCGGAGGTGAAAATCTGGTTTTCGGTAATATTAATGCCAATGGATTGGAGCCGATGGGCAAGATCACCCGGTGTGTATGTTGGGTTGTTGGTCAACAGAAGGAAATTTCTGTTCTGCTCACGGAGTTTGTTAATAAAACCATCAGCCCCGGGAATCATCTGATTTCCCCTGACCAGCACACCATCCATATCAATTATGAAGTTCTTCATTTAATTTCTTTCCCTTGAAAATAATGGTCATTGTGTATTATTCTACATTATCCTGGCCGATTTCAATAGTCGCATTGCCTCGTAAATAATCATACTTTAGAAACATACATTGCCTCAAAAAGAATGTTACTCTAGACCAGGCCAAAGTGTCTGGAGATAGAGCAAAATGATGAGTGAACGAAGCAAGCGAGAACTGACCCAAGAAATCCATCCAGGATATTTAAAAGCAAAAAGATCAGAAAAGATAACAATCCTGGACGAATTCACTGCAGCTACAGGATACAACCGGAAATATGCAATCAAACTATTAAAACATGGTTTGAAACGAAAAGGATACAAAAAGGTTGGGCGCAAAAAGAAATATCTGCGCAAGGGTGGGTTGCCAACCCACCAAAT
>DPKV01000063.1 GCA_003542325.1 Anaerolineaceae bacterium | reverse complement strand
GGCGGCACCCAGATGTCTGGTGGCAAGGGTTCTTATTTTGGCACCATTGCCGGCGCCATCGTGATCCAATTGATCACGAGCCTGCTGACCACCATGCAATTGCCCCAGGCCCTGCAGCAAATCATTTTTGGTTCACTATTATTGGTCATTCTCGTCGTTTACGGCCGTGAAAAAGGTTTACGAGATTAATTCAACCACCCTGTACTCTCACTGAAAGGAGAAACAATGCACAAAATCGCTATGCTCGGTGCCGGTTTTATCGGCACATTCTACACCAATACGATCCAAAGAAGCCGTTCTGAGGATAGAATCTCACTGGTTTATAACCGTACTCCTGAAACCGCCAGGGAGTTTGCCAAGACCTTCGACATTCCCCGCTGGACAAGCGATGCGGATGAGGCAATCAACGATCCAGAGATCGATCTTGTGATTGTGGCGCTGCCCAACTTCCTCCATAAAGAGTTTATCATCAAAGCTGCAAACGCAGGTAAAGGGGTGCTCTGTACCAAACCTCTGGGCCGCACGGGCGAGGAAGCCAGGGAAATCCTGGATGCCGTTGAGAAAGCCGGCGTTTTCCACGGGTACCTTGAAGATCTTGTTTACAATCCCAAAACCCTCAAAGCGCTGGATTTTGTCCATAAAGGTACATTGGGTCGGATCCTCTGGGCTCGTTCCCGTGAAACCCACCCCGGGCCGCATTCACCCCACTTTTTCGATAAAGAAAAAGCCGGCGGCGGCGCGCTGATCGATATGGGTTGCCACTGTGCTGAGATCTGCCGTTCCTTCATCGGCAAGGACGTCCGCCCGGTGGAAGCGCTGGGACATATTGACACACTGGTCCATCCTATTGCAGCGGAGGACTTCTCGATTGGCCTGGTGCGTTTCGAGAATGGCGCCGTCGCTCAAATTGAGGCGGCATGGACATTCCGGGGTGGTATGGACCTGCGGGATGAAATTTCCGGCACGGAGGGCACGATCTGGTTGAACCACTGGCTGCGGACTGGATTTGAAGTCTTCACCTCCGGCGGCGGTCAGGGCTATGTTGCGGAAAAAATGGAATCCGACAAGGGCTGGCTCTTCCCGGTTGGGAATGAGGAAGATGCCCTCGGTTATATCGAGATGTTCAATGATATGTTTGATGCTTACGAAAAGAACGAAGCACCCACCGAGACCTTCTATGACGGCTATGTGGTCAACTGCGTCCTCGATGCCATCTACAAATCGGGCAAGACCGGTCAATGGGAACCCGTGGAGATTGAGGATTGGCGCGGTGGAAAGCACGAGAAAGTTAAAACCACCAAAGATTACGATGATGAGCATATCCTGATCAAGGATGAAATCATGCCGGACGGTAAACATAAATTCATCCTCCAGCATAAAGAAACTGGAAGGGTCTCACAGATCGTCAAATAATCGCATCGTATGAATAAGGAGAGCCCAAAAGGCTCTCCCTTCAACTCAGGATAAATTATTAAGACTGACATTTTATGAGTAGAATAACCCCATCTGAATCTTTTGAAATCATCAATCCGGCCATCCCGCGCGGCACGGTTAAGTTCGCGATCTTTGACTTTGATGGCACCATCTCCCTCATCCGGGAAGGCTGGCAGCAGATCATGATCCCCATGATGGTCAATATCCTGATGCAGACCCCGAATCATGAATCGGAACCGGACATCGAGCAAGTCGTCCGCACTTATGTCGCCAACACGACCGGAAAACAGACCATTTACCAGATGATCCGTCTTGCTGAGGAGATCGAAAAACGCGGCGGCAGCCCCGAAGAGCCGTTGGTCTATAAAAACCTGTACCACGACCTGCTGATGGAACGGATTATCAACCGTTTGCAGGGGTTGCGCGAGGGACGCATCACCCCCGTTGAAATGGTGGTGCCGGGCGCTTTGGAAGCGGTCAAACAGATCCACAACGCAGGTATCGCCTGTTTCCTCGCTTCAGGTACCGACGAAAAATATGTCCTGGATGAGGCTGCACTTCTGGGCTTGCCACCCTACTTTGCGGGTATTTATGGCGCGCAGGATGATTACAGGAATTTCTCCAAGCGGATGGTCATCCAGCGGATCATCCAGGAAAATCATTTACAGGGCCCGGAACTGATCGCCTTTGGCGATGGGTATGTGGAAATTGAAGACACCAAGACTGCCGGCGGGATTGCGATCGGGTTGGCGACGGATGAAGCCAATCGGTTTGGTGTGGACGCATGGAAACGAGACCGATTGATCGCTTCCGGTGCGGATATCATCATGCCGGATTTCACTCATTTTTCGGACCTATGGCAATACCTGATGCCGGAGGATTGAATTATGCCTTACCCTACCTTTGATAGAAGCCGGTTACATTTGAAACCGTTGAGTGAACGGGAACATGACCTGACACGGGATGTGATCCTGAGTCTGAATGATCCCATACCCGCCTACAATAACCCCCGTTTGGCGATTCTCGCAGACCGGATAATTGAAGCGAAGGAACGCGGTGCGACGGTTATGCTGATGATTGGTGCCCATGTCATCCGCGCGGGCGTTAACCGCTTCCTGATTGACCTGATGGAAAAAGGTTTTATCTCCCTGATCGGCACCAACGGTGCCTGCGCAATCCATGACATGGAATTTGCCATGATCGGCAAGACTACCGAAAGCGTCGCGAAATACATCTCCGAAGGACAGTTTGGGCTCTGGCAGGAATCCGGCCGGGTCAACGACGCCGCCATCTATGCGAAAGATCATGGGTACGGGCTGGGCGAATCAATCGGAAAAATGATAGTTGAGAATCCGCTGGAATTTCCTTACCGGGACTCAAGCCTGTTCGCAGCGGGGTATCACCTGGGTATTCCCATCACCACCCATGTTGGAATTGGCCAGGATATTGTGCACGAACACCCCAATTTTGACGGCGCTGCCGTTGGCGAAAGCAGCTATCGTGATTTCCTGACCCTGGCCCATTTCGTTGAAAATCTGGAAGGCGGTGTCATGCTCAATGTGGGGACTGCTGTCATGGGACCCGAAGTCTACCTCAAAGCCCTCTCCATGGCCCGCAATATTGCCCATCGGGAAGGCCGTACCATCCAGCACTTTACCACTGCGGTATTTGATATGGTGGACCTGGGTGACGATCCAACTTTGGAAGCGCCCAAAACCAACGCCATTTATTATTTCAGGCCGTATAAGACTGTCCTCGTCCGGACTGTTGCGGACGGCGGCGAAAGCCATTATATCCGCGGTGACCACCGCGCCACCATCACCAATTTACACCGCCTGATCATGGAGAAAGTCGGGTGACAGCTTTGGTTAATTTTGAAACAAAACGCCTTCAAGAAATACTGGATCGGTTTTCCAAGGCCAAAATCGCAGTATTGGGTGATTTCTTTCTTGATTTATACATACAAATGGATCGCTCCTTATCTGAACTGTCTCTGGAGACCCAAAAGGAAGCGTTCCAGGCGGTTTCACTCCGGGGTCAGCCAGGCGCAGCAGGAGTGGTGACTAATAACCTGACAGCGTTGGGAGCGGAAACACTGGCAATTGCGTATACTGGCCGGGACGGCAATGGATACACCCTCCGGCAGGCCCTTGCGGACACCGGCGTCCATCTGGAATACCTGATCGAAACTTCCGAGCGGTTCACCCCCACATATACCAAACCTATGATGCATGAGGTCAATGGGTCTATTATTGAACTTAACCGGATCGATATCATCAACCGAACACCCAATCCCCCTGCTTTGAATCAAAATCTGGCTGCGAATATCAAACAGGCCATCCGGGATTGTGATGGGCTGCTGGTGGTGGAACAAGTCCGTCAGGATGGCTATGGCACCCTCTCCCCACTGGTTCGTAAAACACTGGCAGAAGTGGCACAAGCCTATCCTCAAAAAACCTTTATCGTGGATTCCCGCCATTTTTCCGCCTGGTACACACAGGTGGCTTTGAAAATGAACCTCTCAGAAGCGTTCAAAGCTATCAGAATCATGAGTCCTTCCAGCCCCATCCCAGTAATCTCCGACACCCTTAAAGCCGCCAAAGCTGCTTCAGAAATGCTGTGGGAAACCACCCAAAAGCCTGTTTTCATCACCCTGGGTAGTCTGGGCCTGGCCGGAATGGCAAACGATCAGTTCTTTCACTGGCCTGGTGTCCATCTTGAAGGCCCTGTTGATGTGGTCGGCGCCGGAGATTCTGTGCTGGCTGGAATTGGCCTGGCCCTTTGTTCCGGCGCATCTGAAATCGAAGCGGCGTATATCGGCAACCTGGTCGGTTCCATAACCGTCCAACAATTGGGTACAACCGGGATAGCGACTCCGGAAGCCATTTTCAAACGACATGATGAATATCAAAAACAAATAACAAATTAGGAAACTGCAATGAACAAAGATACTCAAACGATT
>DPKV01000244.1 GCA_003542325.1 Anaerolineaceae bacterium | reverse complement strand
GGCGGTGGGCGATGACAAATGATGTGCGGCCAGCCATGAGCTGGTCCATACCCTGTTGGATCAGGGCTTCGGTCAGGGTATCCACAGAGCTTGTTGCCTCGTCCATGATGAAGATTTCCGGCTTGGCGAGGATGGCACGGGCGATGCTGATCAACTGTTTTTGACCCACGGATAGCAAATTACCGCCTTCGCCCACATCCTGTTTGTATCCATGCTCAAACTTGAGGATGAATTCATGAGCCCCCGCCAGTTTGGAAGCCTCAATGATTTCCTCTTCCGTCGCGGTCAATCTGCCGTAACGGATGTTATCTTCAATGGATCCGGAAAAGAGATGCGGCGTTTGCAGTACCAAACCAATCCGGGACTGGATATCCTGGAGTTTCATGTCCAGGTAATCCATCCCGTTGAGGTAAATCTTCCCTTTTGAAGGTTCATAAAAACGGCAAAGCAGGTTGACGATGGTCGTTTTACCACCGCCTGTGGGACCGACCAGCGCGACCATTTCTCCTTGCTTGACATAGAAATCCAGGCCTTTGATAACCGGATCGTTTTCTTCATAGTGGAAGTGGACGTCCTCAAAGCGAATATCGCCCTGGATGGTCTCGGTTTCGATGGTATTTCTGCGGTTCCGGACATCCGGTTCCGTATCCATCAGGCTGAAAATTCGTTCCGCTGAAGCAACGGCGTTTTGCATTTGGGCATAAACCCTGGCAATATCCTGAATGGGCCACATGATAAAGGTAATGTAGGAGACAAAGGCTTGAATCCCGCCGATGGTCATCCCGCCCACCTGGAATTGCAAGCCGCTCTGCCAAAGGACAATCCCCAATCCGATTGCGCTGATAACCTGGACAATCGGGAGGAAAAGCGCAGAGAGCCAGGCTGCCTTGAAACTGGCTTTGTACATCCCATCTGTAATTTCAGCGAACTCCTCAAGGTTGGATTCTTCCCGTGAGAGCGCCTTGATCACACGCACGCCGGTAATCCCTTCATTGAACGCCCCAATGATCCGGGAATTCATCTTGCGAGATTTCCGATAATACTTCAGGATTTCCAAACGGAAGCGGAAAGCTACCAGAACCAGGATGGGCAGCATGGCGATCACAATCAAGGCGAGTTTTGCGTTGATGATGAACATGAATATTGCCGAGGTGGTGATGTTGATGACCGCCCAGGTGACATCCAGAATGCCCCAGGAGAGGAGGTCAGATAGGCGCTCTGTGTCCGAAGTCAGCCGGGACATGATCCATCCGACAGGTGTTTGGCTGTAATAGGACAGCGAAAGCTGCTGCAAATGGTTGAACATCTGCTTGCGCATTTCGTACCGGACCCGTTCGGCCATAATGCCGACAAGGTAGATAAAGCCAAAGGCTGCGGCAGCCTGGATGAGAATCACGGAACCATAGATCAGCACGGTGCGGATGATCGCTTCAGGATTTCCTGCGGTGATCCCGTCGTCAATGATCCGTTTACTCAGGAAAGTTGTGTAGGAATCGATTGCTGACACAATCGCAATGCATACCAAAAAACCGAGAACCATTTTCCAGTGGGGTTTAAGCAGACCCAGCAGACGGGAAAAGATCTTCCCGGTCAGTTTTCCATAATCTTTTTCGTCTAATTCGTTATAAGTTGACACTGGCGATTTCCTTTTCTAGTTCAACTTCAATTCTTGTTTGGATGTAAAAGATTTCACGGTACATTCCATCAGCCTTGACCAGACTGTCATGGGTGCCTTGTTGGATGATCTTGCCCTTGTCAAAGACCAGGATCAGGTCGGCTTTCATGACGCTCTGAATCCGATGGGCGATAATGAACGTTGTCCGATCTGTCATCAGGTGGTCAAGCGCGCCACGGATTTGAGCTTCAGTCTCTGTGTCGACACTGGAGGTCGAATCATCCAGGATCAGGATGCGCGGGTTCTTGAGCAGCGCACGGGCAATGGCAACCCTTTGTTTCTGGCCGCCCGAGAGGGTCACACCCCGTTCGCCAACCAGGGTGTCATAGCCCTTTGGGAACTCCTCAATGACGTCATGGATTGCGGCAAACCTGGCCGCCTGGATAACCTCTTCGTCCGAGACCTCGCGGTGGACGCCATAGGTGATGTTCTCTTTGATCGAGCGTGAAAACAGGAAGGGTTCCTGTTCAACGATCCCGATCTGTGACCGCAGGTATTTCCGCGGATAATCTGTGATATCCACGCCGTCGAGGGTGATTATCCCCTGGGTGGGGTCGTAAAACCGGGGGAGGAGGTTCACCAGTGAGGTTTTTCCGGACCCTGTTGAACCTAACAAGGCGATCACGTTCCCGGGTTTACACTCGAAGGAAATATCTTCCAGAACCGGGTTATCCTTTTCGTATTCGAAGAAAACATGGTTGAAGATCAATTCACCCTGGACATCACCATCTGGGGTATATGACCCTTCCAAAAGGGGTTCGCGGTCCTGCTCCAGGATGTGAGCAACGCGTTTATAGGAGACCATACCTGTCGAGGTTTGGACGATCAACCGCCCCAGCCCGCGCATCGGCCAGATGATCCAGACAACAAGAGCCGTGAATGCGATATATGTGCCAACGCTGATCTCGCCGTTCACGGCCATCATAGCACCGGCGAAGAAGGACCCCAGCATTTGGAGACCACAGATGATATCCGAGATCGGCCAGAAAGTGGAATGGATCGTCAGGAGCTGTTTGCCAAGGCGGAATTTCTCCCAATTTTCACGGTCGAATTTATAACTTTCATAGCCCTGCCGGACAAAGGCCTTGACGACCCGGACACCGGTCAGGTTTTCCTGTAAACGGCTGGATAAAGTTGCTTCCTGATCCTGATATTTTTCATAGGCTTTGGAAACCTTGCTGAAAAAGAAGATGGAAACAGCAATGATCGCTGGAATGGCAATGATTGAGATCAGGGCTAATTTCGTGTTCAATTGCAGCAATGCGATGATGTTGACAATGAACATCAACAGGATGCGCCCGATTCCGATGGCCTGCTCACTGAAGAACCGGTTGATGGCATCTACATCGGAGGTTGAGCGGGAGATCAAATCACCTGTTTGCGCTTCCGCATGGTACGAATACGGCAGCCTTTGGAGATGGTCGAATACGTAATTTCGCAGCCGGCGGGTTACGCTTTCAGATGTTTTTGATGCCAGCCAACCGGATAAGAAGGTGAAACTGCCCTGGAGCAGTGAATACCCGATAAAGCTGAGGACGACGAAGATCATTTCTGTGCCGAAATTTCCTGCCAGAATGACATTATCAATAAAGCGGCGGAGGACCAGATAGATCCCAGTCCGGGCGACAGTCGCAACAGCCAGCGCGGCAATAGCGCCCAAATACATCCACTGGTAGCCTTTCATCAAACGCCAAAGGCCCACCAATTTGTTTTTGGATATGGTTTTTTTCAGGTCAAGATCGTAGTATGGATTAGTAGACACAAGCATTCCTCTCCAAAAGTAGGTAAATAAGACGACGTAACAAACATCAATAGCGGCTTGGCAATCGAGTTTGATCTTGAGGTCCACGCGCGCGAAAGGCGCAACACGTTTTCCATTATGTCACGAAAGTGAGGTTTGCATTTGAAGTTGAGTTGTTCCCGAGGCAGTAAGTTTACCTTGAAGTGCTCTGAGTGTCAAACTTGCGAGAAGAGAGCGTGATTAGAGAGACCCTTCTACTGGTTTTAGGAATGCTCATGCACAAATTCAATCACATCCTTGTAAGCCAGGTCCAATTCCTTATCGAGCAGGATGCAATGGGGGGATTCAGCCATGTGGATCATCCCTTTGACCTTTGATAACAACCCATCGAACACAATTTGGGCGGAGTCCGCCGTGATAGTGCGTTCATGCCCGCCCGTAAAAATGAGGGTGGGTTGGGTGACGCGCTTGAGTTGTTTACGGGTGAATTCCTGTAGTTTCAACATCTCAACCGCCGCTTTGACCGGGTAGACCGTATATCCTTTCCAGGGTAAGCCATCATTCTTGCCGGACTTCTCAAAATTTTCCTTGAAGGGTGCGATAAACCTTGCAAGCCACAGTTTCCTGACTTTGATAGCCGGCGCGAATAACAATAGCCCGGCAATTTCCCGGTGCTGGGCGGCGAGGTCAATGGCCAGCAAAGCCCCCATGGATTCGGCGATGATGAAAACCCGATCGCATTCACGAAGCAGGGCTTCATAAGACCGTTTGACCTTATCCAGCCACATTTGCCAGGGTGTATGGCTGAGTTCTTCGGGGCGTGTGCCATGTCCGGGAAGGAGTACACCGGAAGTGGTGAAGCCATCTGCATGCAGTTTTTCAGCCATCAACCGGATTTCAGCGGTGGTGGCGGTGAAGCCGTGGATTAATAAGAAGCCGGTTGAATTTCCCTTCCAAAAGAAATCATCGCCTTCAAGCTGGGGGTTCTTCATAAAGTCAGTCATTGGTATTTTGTACCTCGGCCATGGTTCGGGTCGCTCCCGGAAGGATGGCGATTCGGGGATTGGGGGGGAGTTGGATGAACAGCCAATCCAATAAATCCTGCAGTTTTTCCGGTTGGCTGGGCGTAATTTTCCATTGTTTTACGTTCTGCGGGGCGATCTCCGAGACCAGGATAATCCTGACCCGGATGGCTTCTCTTGCGATCTGGAAGGCTTTATGGGGGCCGACTTTGAAGAAACCTGATTTGAATTCATTTAGGACGGATTTGTGAGAGTCCACATTCGTGATGTAGTCCTCATAGGATTGGCTGCCGGATCCTTCCGGACAGGCTGCCAACAGCACAACCCAACCGTCATCTTTGGTGATCCGAGCCGCATGCGTCAGCCCCTTTTGGGATTGGTAAAGGTTGATATCTTTCGGCGCGCCGCCAGGTGAGGCGATGACCAGATCGTAGGGTTGCGGGACAGTCCGGCCAAAAACCTCACGAACGACAGGCACTGCTGCGAGCATGACGGAGATGGGATCGCCAAAGAAGACCCGCATGATTTCCTTTTCCTCGTTCAGAACCGTGCCAAGAACAAGGTGGACGCCGGCTTTACGGCCGATCTCTTCCACGTCCTGACGCATCGGATTGATATGGTAGACGCCTGAAAGGGTATGGTCACGGATCAGCATGGCATGGTTGGTATTGATCGTTTCTCTGCCTGCCAGGCCAATGGCAACGGTCTTGACGCCCCCTGAAAAGCCCATGAAGTGATGGGGTTCGATATTACCCACGGCGATCTTGAGATCGCTTTCGAAATAGGCTTGATTGATCAGGATAGGCGTCTGGTAAGCTGTTTTCCCCAAATCCACCATTGGAGAACGATCGCAATCATGGACGACGATTTTATAATTCGCAACGATATCCTCGGCCAACAAACGTGAGTATTCCACTTCGGGCATCGCCGTATGGGTGCCGGAACTGATAAACAGGGTGATCTTTTCCCGGGCAAAACCTTCCTTTTCGAGAGTTTGGAGGAGGTGCCGGAGGGGATTCGGCTTGGGTATCGGTCGGGTTTTGTCATTGATGGCAATCCCCACGGAAGCGTCTTTGGGAAAATGACTGAAGGCGGTCGACCCCAAAGGGTCTTTCAGCGCAGCTTGTAATGTCTGATCCACATTTACCGGCATCGTATAGGGATGGGGAAGAATTTCCTCAACCTGACAGGATTCGGGCAAAGTAAATGTCAGGCTGGCGTTGCCGTAGGGCAGAGAAAAAGTTTTCATTTCCGTCCTCCCAGTAATGATAATTCGCGACGATCGATAATGCCCAAAGGGATCCTGGGTTGATTGTTGGATAAATGGTAATATTGCTTATACATACCTTGATCTTTCAATGAATGAGACCACTCTGATGAATGTGGCTTATGCTTTATTATATCTGCTCAATCACGGTTATTTAAAGTATATCGCTGTGAGTTGGGTAAAATCGATGTCCGTAACCTGGTGAAATGCATCAAAAAAGGAGTCCGCATCCCGGAAGGTGTCACCCTGCGATGAGTCAGCATAGCGCTTGAGCGCAGCAAAATAAGCTTCGTCACCGACTGCATCGCGCAGGGCCTGCTGGAAGGTCACGCCGCGCAGGTAGACGGCGTTGATATAGGGTCTCGAAGTCAGGAAGTCGTAAATGATGCTGTTAACTGCACCGGTCGGCCCAAACGCCCGTACCCTGAACCCCCACCACCAGTCAACCAGGTCAGGATAGTAACGTTCAAGGTAGAGGAGTTCACTGTAGGCAGCCAGGGATTCATCCAGCCAGGGCTCAAACGCCTGGTCATTGGGGACCAGGCCGTAAAACCACTGGTGGGCCGTCTCATGGGCGACGAGGAGGTGAAAGTAATTTTGCGGGGTTTCATCTGCTGAGGCAAAATAACTTTCTGAAAGGTAAAACAACCCATCACATTCCAAACCGTCCGTCAGATCGGCCTCGATGATGCTCATGAACTGGCGTGGATTATCGCCGTAAAGTTCGCTGTAGAGCACCCAGGCCTCCAATGCGATTGACGCCGCCCTCGCGCCAAGGGCTGCATGTTCGGGGAATAGATAAGCGTAAATTGTCACCTGGTCAGTACCCGCCGAAAAAACCTGGTATTCCGGACTGATCGCCAGCGAAAAGTTTCGGACTTGTTGTGCGGAATACCGCCAGCAGTTCCCGTCCAATGACTGGAGCGGTGCGCTGGCGGCGACCACCAGCGAGTCCATCGGCGGCGAGAGCCGCACGTTGACGGTGAAATCAGCAAGTGGATACGCGAGGTATTCACCGACATAGCCCGGCTGGTTGATCAGCCAGCCTTCACCGGGCAGGTAAGGCGGGATGAAGGCATACCAATCCGAAAGCAGCATTTGGCGGTCCGTATATCCAAAGGCGGTCTGACTTTCGGGAATTTCCAGTTTATATAAGAGGTTGAGGGACAAACGCTGCCCGGCTTCCAGCGCAGGTGAAACGGTCAGCCAGAGGATTTCATTCTGAAAGTCGTACGTGGATGCTTCATACCCTGTCCCCATCTGAAAGTTAAGGAGGGAAAAACCATCAGCGGTTCGAATGGGGGGGAGGATCAGGGGGACTTCCGAGAGACTGGTTTCAGTACTATTCGTATAGTCGATGGTTTGTGTGATCGTCATGGTGTGACCCGCATAATCCAGGCTGACATCCAATTGATACCTGATATCCGCTTGCGTATCTGCAACTTCAACTGGGGGCGTTGGTTCTTCGGTATTCACGGATGCGATTAATTCAGTTGCCGCAGGCATGACCGGTTCAGGTGTTGTCGCAGCGGTGGCAGGCACTGAAGTCGCCGTTGGTGTGGGTGGGGTCTGATTCACGCAACCGGTCAAACTTATCAGGCATACGACAACCGCGAGCACGAAAATAATCTGATCCTTGATTTTCATACCAAATCCTTAGGTCTTTTCCAAGCTGTTAATCAACTCGCCCAGATTCTCAATACCTGTAATATTAGCTTTTAAAAGATGTCTTAGGTGCACAGGTCAAACGAAAAATGACGGGTGATGGAATTCCCGTCATTTGTGGTGTGTTCGGTTTATTTGATGATCTCCCGGATCTCGCCATACAAAGGCTTGAGCTGGTTGTACATTTTTTTATAGACCTTCTCGTAAAGCTCGCTGTACATCTGATGACGGGAGCGGTCAGGCTCGAAAGTTTCTCCGAGGCGGGTCATTTGGTTCACCGCCATATTGAAATCGGGATGCAGATTTAACCCGACAGCGACATCAATTGCAGCGCCCAGACCGGATGCTTCGTACACGTGCGGTTTTGATACCGGAAGGCCGAAGATATCGGCTGTGATCTGCATGGCCCCGGGGCTTTGGCTGCCGCCGCCGGCCACCCGCAGGGCGGTGATGGGAACATGAGAGCGTTTCTCGGTGCGTTCCGCGCCTTCCCGCAAGGCATAGGCGAGACCCTCAATAATAGCCCGGTAGAAGTGCGCCCGGCTGTGGACATCGCCAAACCCGATCACAGCGCCTTTGGCTTCCGGACCGGGAATCTTCAGGCCGGGTGACCAGTAAGGCTGTAAAATCAAGCCCTCTGCGCCTGCAGGGACTTCCTGCAGCAGTTTGTCAAACAGGGCTTCCGCTTCAATCCCCAGCCGTTCAGCTTCCCGGCGCTCAACCTGGCCGAATTCTTCCTTGAACCAGCTTACCATCCAGAAACCCCGATAGATCTGGACTTCCAAAGAATACGCGCCCGGAACCGCCGCTGGATAGGGCGGGATCAGGGGGATGACTTCGGTGAATTTCCTGTGGGTGGTGTTGATGGTCGCTGTAGTGCCATAACTCAGGCAGCCGATTTGAGGGTCGAGACAGCCTGCGCCGATCACCTCGGTCGCTTTGTCAGCTGCGGTTGCGATCAGCGGCAGACCCACGGGGATCCCGGTCGCTGCGGAGGCTTCCGGTGTGATGTGACCCAGTAATCCGGTCGGTGGAACCAGGTCCGGGAGCATCTCACGATCAACCATGACGGCGTCCCATTTCCAATCGGAGGGTTTGGCCCAGTCCTGACTCTTATAGTCGAAAGGCATGTAACCCACCTGGCAGCCGACGGAGTCGATGACCTGGCCGGTCAGTTTATGGGTGAGGTACCCTGATAAGAAGACGTATTTTTCCGTCTTGTCCCAAATTTCAGGTTGATGGGTCTTGATCCAGTTTGCTTCCGTTTCCGCCTGGAGATAGGCGACGGTCTCCTGCATCCCCGCCAGCTTGAACAACAATCCCCAAAGTCCTTTAACGGGTTCCAGCCCTTCCGTCCGGCGTTGATCGAGCCAGACGATGGCAGGACGGAGCGGCTGCTGGTTCGAATCCAGGTTGATCACCGTGGAACGTTGAGTAGTCAGGCCGACCCCGACGATGGCATCCTTCCTGACGCCTTCCATTTCCCACAGGCCCTGGCAGGCTTCGCAGACACCCCGCCAAAAGACCAATGGATCCTGTTCGGCCCAACCGGGTTTGTCGGAGTAGTAGGGTTGAATGGGAACCCGCTTTTTGGCGATCAGGTTGCCCCTCAGATCAAAAATGAGTGCGCGAACGCTTTGCGTACCGTTGTCAATTGCCAGGATTTGTTCACCTGCCATGGTATCCTCCCGAATAGACTTATTTATACTGTCAATGGTCTTTTATAACACAAAAGAAGAGTCAGGGCTGAGTGAAATCAGGAGTTAATCCGGAACGGCGTAGTTTTTCTCCCAAATCGCTTGATAGCGTTGCACTTCCTCTTGCCAGGTTTTATCGGTCCAGCCCAGTGGTTTCTGAACCAAACCCCTGATTGGATCAAGCATATCCATTCCGCCGCGCGGCATCAGGAGGCCCAGACGCACGCGCCGGAGGAGGAGGTCGTCCAGGTGGGCGACGGCCTCATTGCGGGCCGCCCAGGTCAATTCAGCCCAGGTTTGGGGGATGGGGGAGATGGGGGTCAGGTCTTCCGGATTGGCGGTCTCAAAGAAAGGATCCACATCCTGCCCGAGGCGGCCGGCCATCATCTTCCAGGTTGGATTTTCAGCATCCGCCTGGGTCTCCGGAACAGGGTGAATGAAACAAGGCGCGGCATGGTCGAAGCCGGGTTCATCCGGGAGACGTTCCCGGCAGAAGTTTAGGACATCGGCAGCCATGACACGGAAAATAGTCAGTTTCCCGCCGGTGATGGTGACCAGACCATCCTCCTCCCAAATCGCATGGGCGCGAGATTCCTGAGATGGGGTTGGAGCGTTGGTGTTGATGATGGGTCGCAGACCGGAAAAGGTGGCGATGACATCGGATTCCGTCAGGGGATAATCCGGGAAGGCCTGTTCAGCGACTTCCAATAAATAGGTCAGTTCATCACGGGTGATGCGGGTTTCATCCTCATGGAGATCGTGATCGAGATCGGTGGTGCCGATAATCGTCCGACCTTCCCAGGGAATTGCAAATAAGGCGCGGTTATCACGGGGGTGGAGCAGGGTGATTGCTGCTTCAATGGGCAGATTCTCACGAGGGAGGACCAGGTGACTCCCGCGCAAACGGCGCAGCTTGGGCGCACCGCCCACTTTTTCGCGCAGTTCGTCGGACCAGGGCCCGGTAGCGTTGATCACGACATTCCCCAGCAGCTCAATCGACGAAGGGGATAAAGTCCCCGTCTCATCCCGAACGACGACGCCTTCCACTTTGCCGTTTTTGGATTTGCATAAATTTACCACTTTGGCGTAGTTGATGGCTGTGCCGCCGAACCGGATGCCGTCGTTGATGACCCGCAACACAAGCTGGGAGTCATCGACGCGGGAATCGAAGTACTTCACACCGCCGATCAGGTTTTCGGTGTTCAATGCCGGCAAGGCCTTCCTGACTTCCTGGGGCTCGAGATCGCCGTGCTGCCATTTTGATCCCAAAAGGTCGTATGCTGCGACCCCAATCCGCATCATACGGGTATCGTGCGTGTTGTCTTTATAAGATGGGAAAATGAACGCCAAAGGGTCAACCAGGCTGTCTGATTCACGGATCAGGCGTTCCCGTTCCGTCACCGATTCCCGGACGACTTTAAACTGGCGGTTTCGGAGATAGCGAATCCCCCCATGAACGAGCTTTGACGAGCGGCTGGAGGTGCCAAACGCAAAGTCACGCCCTTCCAGCAGAACGACTTTCAGGCCTTTCTGAGCGGCCATATTAAAGATCCCTGCGCCTGTAATTCCCCCACCAATGACGATGATGTCCCAGAGTTGATCGAGTTCTGACCAGGTCCTTTCACGCCAGGCCTTATCGAGCATGATTCCCTCCGTTCCTAATGATGATCATTAATCGGTGTCCAGTAATTTGCCGCGGTTCATGATCCCATGGGGATCGACGTCACGGATGATATTCTGCATGATCTGCATCCCTAATGCGCCTTTTTCAAGCGGCAGGTAGGGTTTGTGGTCCAATCCAACGCCATGCTGGTGGGAAATGGTGCCGCCATGCGCCACAATCTGCTGGCTGGCAGCTCCTTTTAGCCTGCGCCAATGCGCCAGGGTCTGCTCGGGATCGGTGGACCGGCGGTAGAGGTAGGTCACATACATGGAGCCGCCGTTGGTATAAACGTGCGATACGTGACTGAACACCAGGATCGGTTCATTTTCGTCCTTTAAGCCGTTCCGGATCGCCCCGAGGATGGCTTTGCGTCCTTCCTGTAATTTATCCCAGGGCAGGGCTGTCTCCAGGGTATCCAGAGCATAGCCGAGGTCCCAAAGGGTGTTCCGCAGATAGGGCGTCAGGAAACGCTTCTTGATCCATTCCTGACCGAGATAAAACTTGACCAACATACCATCATGCGCCCGGACGGCGTGAGCGAGTTCCCGGTCGGCCAGCCGGTTCTCAGAGCGGTTCCCGGTCAGGCCGTAGACCAGCATGCAGCGTTCGTCTCCCTGCCCGAAGAGGTTGAGCCCTTTCTTGGCGATGTTGACCAGTTTTTCCTCACCGGAAAGCTGGAAGGTCGTTTCGGTTTCAAAGGGATCGCTCAACCGCAGCATGGAAAGCGGGAGTTCGGCCTGGGCGATCTTGCGGATCGCTTCTACTCCGATTTCAAAATTGGGGAAGAAAGCGGAATAGAAATGTTCCTCTTCCGGCAATCGGCGGATGCGCATCGTCGCTTCGGTCAGGATGCCCAAACGAGCCTCGGAGCCTAAAGCGATATGTTTCAGATTCGGCCCGGCAGCGCTTTTCGGGACGCGGGGAAACGTCAAAGGCCCCGAAGGGGTTTCCATGTGGCCGGTGACAAAGAGCGGTTCGATCCGCCCGTAATGAATCGATTGCTGGCCGACGGACCGGGTGACAATCCAGCCGCCCAGGGTGGAATATTCCCAGGATTGGGGGAAATGGCCGAGGATATAACCATGCTGTTGTAATTGGGCTTCCAGATCAGGTCCGCTGACACCCGCGCCAAAGGTGGCTTCATGGTTTTCCTCATTCAGATTAAGGAGTTTATTCATTTTGCACAGGTCCACACTCAGGGTGAGAGGGCCGTCTCCGGGCGGGGTCAGGTGACCGACGACGCTGGAGCCGCCGCCATAGGGGATCAGATTGATCCGGTGCTGTCCGGCATAGACGATCAGGTCCCGAACGTCTTCATCTGAAGCTGGGTAGGCGACGCCATCCGGGAAGGTATTGACCAGGCCGTCCTGCATATCGACCCAGTCATTCAGGGATTGGCCGCGGGCATGGCGTAGGCGGTCTTCAGCATCGGTTGACACAAGCGGGTGCTTTGGCAAATCGGATGAAGGCACTTTTTTAATTAATGAGTCCACGCTGGCGTTTTTAAGCTGGCGCGGTTTTCCGACAACACTTTCCAAATATTGCTGGGCGGGTTCAGGGACAGGATAATCCGTCTCTGAGTTTCCCCAACCTTGAATTCTTTTCATGGTTTCCTCCGAAAAAGGTTTTAGCTGAGTTGAATTTGCTGCCAGAAGAACAAGCTGTCACGCATGATGTCGTGGGTGAGTTGTGCCGCCAGTTCAGCGTCCTTTTGAGTCGCTGCCTGGGCAAATTCATCATAGTATTTTAAAGAAGATTCACGCGCTTGCGAGATGGTGAAGTAATAAGGGGCGAGATTGAGGAACAAGTCCTTGAAGCTGTTCAACATCATGATAAAGACGGGGTTCCCGCCCAGGATCGTCAGCTCATGCTGCAAGGTCCAGTCAAAATCCACATAGTTTTCAGGTTGGTTGTAGAGTGAGTGGCGGCCTTCCAGGATCCCAACCACGGCATCCGGCGCATTCCTGACCGCCAGTTCCGTGTACATGGGTGCCATGGCGAGCCGGACATTGAGCAGGTCGGGGACAAACTTTTGCGGGAGCTGGGCCGAATGTTCTGAAAGGGTACTGAGCACGGCCAGCTTGCCCTCTTTCCAATAGTCCCGGATGCGGGTGGATTTACCCTGGTGGATCTCCACCCAGCCGTCCCGTTCCAGACGTTGTAACGCCTCCCTCAGAGTAGGACGGGTCACGCCCAGTATTTCAGAGAGTTCGCGCTCACCGGGGAGGGTGCTGTTGATGGGGAACGTGCCATTGAGGATGGCTTCGATCAGGCGTGATTCGGCCAGCTCAGCGGGTTTGAGGATGGGATGCCAGTTGTTGGATGGATTGGAATCTGACTGGTAAGTGGTCATACCAGTAGTGTACAATGAATTACGGGAAAAATCAATAGGATAGGGGATTGTGAGGAGTGAAGGGGGAGTAGGTATCAGGTATCAGGTATTAGATAACTAGGTAATAATGTCTATTGGACTCCTAATGGTCTTGGATCACTAATTGACACAGTTGAAAAGGAGCGCGGACTTCAGTCCGCACCTATTTTCACAAGAAAAGGGATTTATCTAAAAATCGCTCATCTGTTATTTTATTCTTCCATTGACATTAATGAAAATCAGTTATGCGGACTGAAGTCCGCGCTCCAACTATTGTGTTTTATTGATGGATAGGATGAATTTTCTAATTCTGTACCTAATACCTAATTACCTAATACCTAATCCCCTAATCGCCTAATTGACTATTCCCCACTCACCATTCACAACTCACAACCCTTTCTCATACTGCCGATGCATCTTATGGAAGTCGATATCGAAGCTGTCAGCTTCGAGGAGGATGTTGATATTCTCTTCGCGCATTTGGAGCATTTCGGCGTAATCGTACTGTTTGAAGTTCATCACACTTTTGTAAATCTCGTTATAGAGGATCGCTGTGCCGCCGAGGCGCTGGTATTCTTTAATGATCCCAATCCCATTGAGATCAATCCAATGGGTTTGTTTGGCTTCCAGTAAGATCTGCAGCCAGCCAAAGGGGAACAGACGGCCTTTGCAGCGCTGCAAGGCGCGGCCGATATCTGGGTAACCCAACAACCAGCCAACCGCCTTTCCGTCCTTGTAGATCAACTTGACCAGGCGGGGATCAGCGATCCACATTAATTGTGAGACCATCGCATTCATATCTTCATCGGTCAAGGCGGCGTTTCCCGCCGGTCCGGCGAGCGATTCATTATAGAGGCGTTTGAAATCCTGGATGACCTGTTTGAGTTCTTTCTTGTTGTGCAATTCAGGCGCGGAAAAACCGATCCGTTTCTCAACCAGTGGGGCCGCTTTTAATACCTTCTCCGGAAAATGCGTTTCACGGGAGATGCGGCCGGTGTAGATATCTTTTACCTTTGTAAAGCCCAAACCCTCAATCAGTTCAGGGTAATAGGAGGGGTTATACGGTTGCCCGAAGGCAGGCTGATGCTCAAAGCCTTTGACCAGCATCCCGAATCCGTCCAAAACGGTCAGTCCCTTGGGGCCCAGAATGTGATCCAGCCCCTGGGACCTGGCCCAATCGAAGCCGCGTGAAAAGAGGCCTTTAGCGATGGCCGGATCGTTCTCCGATTCGAAATAATAAAAAAACGCTGTCCTGGTGCCATGAAAATCGTTATAACGATGGTTATTCGCAACCGTCAGCCGGCCGATCACTTGACCAAACTCATCTTTCGCAAGATAAAACACCGCTTCGCCATAATCATAAAAAGCGTAGCTGGGTATGAATATCTTTCGCATTTCCATCCGCAGCGGCGGCACCCATTGCGGGGTCTTGCTGTAAAGGTCGAAGGGAAATTGGATGAAGGCGTTTTGATGTTGACGATCAGCGGGAAGGATTTGGATGATTTCCATAAGACTATCTCGGTAGAAGTATTTAATAAAATGAATGAATACTGTGTCCGAAAAAGAAGATCCAATCAGGATCTTCTTTTTCGCCTGTCTATGATATGTGGATTTTACTATGGAATGTTCCAGTACTTCAATTCATCCACCTGGGTGGTGAAGCCGGCCGTGTTGGAGAATACGATCAGGAAACCGGTATAACCTTCACCGGTCAGGGTTGAGTCAGATGCCGTACCGACTTCCACGCCGTCGATAAAAAAGGTAAAGGTTGAGCCATCCATCCGGATGCCAATCCGGTGAGGTTGGTTTGTGCCGCCGCTGAGCGGGGCAGCCGTTTGGTAACCCTTAATCTCATGGATCTCGACGTCAGGTGCCATGCGGAAGAATCCCCATTGGCCGCTGCAGGTGATCCCCATATAGTAGAATTGCTGACCATCGGAGCTCGCTCGTACTGCCAAACCGAAGCGGTCTGACCCTGAGCAATTGGACATCTTGATCGTGGCTTCGACATAGGCGTCTTTCAGTTTGGGGCTGGAGACATACCAGCTATGCCAGTTGGCGTTGGCTTTGGTGATCAGGTTGAGGTAACCTCCCGATGTTTGGAAGGTGGCCTGGGGATAATCAAAATCCCAGGCACTGGATGACCCGCTGAAATCCTGGGTCCAGGCCGGTGATCCCAGTTGTTGGGCGGGGTCACCCGGTTCCAGGGTTGCCGTGGGTGTGACTGTGTTCGTCTGGGTGACTGTTGGGGATGCGACGGCAACCGTCTCGGTGGGAGGGGCCAATGTTTCAGTCACCATTTGGCCTTCTTCATCCACGGCGCTTTCCGTTTGCAGCCGCGCCACCTGGGTTGACACCAGGTCGGCTGTGGGTTCGCTGACCTTGCCGGGCAGGTTACAGCCTGCGAGCAGGAGAACCAGCAACAGGAAACTTGTGACTTGGATGGTTCTTTTCATGGAAACCTCCTTATTTAAATTAAGTAAGTGAAAATCCTTCTGTAATTATAGGGTTTACATGACCGGAACGCAACTTGAATACCAAACAGACGTTAAGTATTACATAATCTTATTTTACCGAAGCATGATGTTGATGTTAATCAAGTTCGTGTATAATGACGGGTGTTATTTCTTTATAATCAATACTCAAGGATGAAATTATGGATATTTTTAGGAAATGTTACGATTTCAGTACGGTCAAGGACGCGAAGGAGACCGGCATCTACCCGTATTTTATTCCCCTGGATGAGAACGAGGGAACAGAAGTCATTTTTAACGGCCAGCGGGTTATCATGTGCGGCTCCAATAACTACCTCGGATTGACGACTCATCCCAAGGTTCGGGAAGCTGCGATCAACGCCATCAAGCGCTACGGTACCAGCTGCACGGGTTCCCGTTTCCTGAATGGGAATATGACCCTGCATGAGACGCTGGAAGCCAGGCTTGCCGAATGGGTGGGCAAAGACGCTGCACTGGTCTTCTCCACCCGTATGCAGGTGAACCTGGGGACGATCAGCGCCATGGTTGGCAGGGGGGATTACGTGGTTCTGGATAAGGAAGACCATGCCAGTATTGTGGATGGGGCTTTCCTGAGCAGCGGGAAGATCGTACGCTATACGCATAATGACGTCGATCATCTTGAGCGGGTGTTTAAGAACCTGCCGGAAGACCGGGGTAAGTTGCTGGTCGTGGATGGCCTGTTCAGCATGGAAGGCGATATTGCCCCATTGCCTGAGATCGTGCCATTATGCAAGCAATACGGAGTCCGCCTGATGGTGGATGACGCTCATGCGATGGGTGTGCTGGGGGGCGGGCGTGGTACAGCAGCGCATTTCGGCATGACCGATGATGTGGACCTGATCATGTCCACTTTCAGCAAGTCGTTCGCTTCCCTGGGTGGGTTCATCGCCGGTGAAGCGGACGTAGTGGATTACATTAAACACAAAGCCCGCAGCCTGATCTTCAGCGCCAGCATCCCCGCCGCCAATGCCGCCGCAGCCCTGGCTGCACTGGAGGTGATGAAAGAGGAACCGGAACGGATTGCACGGGTGAATGCGATTGGCGAGCGAATGCGCCGGGAATATAAGACCCTCGGTTTCGATACGGGCGATTCGGTCACACCGGTCATCCCAATCATCATTGGCGACGATGCATTGACCTTCATGACCTGGAAGCGACTATTTGAGAATGGCATCTTTGTCAACCCGGTGATTTCTCCGGCGGTGTCCCCCGGGCGGCAGTTGCTGCGCACCAGTTACATGGCCACGCACACGGATGAGCAGATGGATCAGGTTCTTACAATCTTTGAAAAGGTCGGCAAGGAATTGGGGTTGATCTAATCAGCAGAAAGTAAATAGCCTTTAACAACCAGGTTTAAATATCAAACCCCGGGGATTTTCCAAAATCCCCGGGGTTTGATTTGCCAAATAATGGGATTTAGGGATTTGTCCAATAACGGATCTGGTCAACCCAGATGGTCAGGTCTTCCACATTATCCATCCCGACAAATATCCCAAAGAGGCCGGTCTTGAAAGTGCCCTCGGATACTTCTTTGACCTTTACGCCATTGATATACAGGCTGATCGTCCCATCATTGGTCAAGACACCGAGCGTATTCTGGGCATTATCGCCGATATTGATCGTATTGCTGTCCGTCCAGCTCTCAAATGTTGTCATATTGGGTTTGTTCCACTTGCGCAGACTATACCGGCCGTCACAGGTGATNNATCCCGTAGTGGTCACTTCCAGAGCAATCCGTTGTAAGGAATTTTGCTTCAAGGTAGGCGTTTGTCAATTTTGGCCAGGAAAGCCGCCAGCCATCCAGGTCGCTTACGGCGGTCAATTTCATATACCCGCCTTCAAACTTTACCGAGGTAAAAGCATCCACTCCTGTCAGCCAGTTGTTGCCGTTGTCCATGGTGTCAACCCAGTCCGGTGTGCCGAGCGAAAGAGCGGGGTCGCCATCCGACAAAGTCGGTGTTGGCGCGAGGGTTGAGGTCATGGTGGGTGTGGGCGTGGCGGTATCCGCGATGACTTCAGGTGTGTCCGTCGCGGTGGGTTCCGTTTCTTCTGTTGCGGCAGGCTCCACGGTTTCTTCACCGGCAGTTGGTGAGATCAGGATACTCACCGGTGTGCCGGTCAGGATTTTGGCAATCTCAGTTGCCATGCTGTTATCCTGTTCTTCTGTGGTTTCTTCAACAATGGGGTAATTACACGCGGAAAGGACCAGAGCCAGGAGCACGAAAATGATTAAGGTTATCTTTTTCATCGCTATTCCATCCATTTCTTCATTTGATGATCATCACAATTCATGGACGTGCTGAGAATCGGAAAAGTTCCCTGCCAATTTGCTGTCAGCACGCCACGTAATATTTTAAATGAAAGGGTGCAAGAATCAGGCCAAAAATTAATAATTCTGCGTGAAGTGTGATTAATAACGCATGGTATAATGCGGGCAGG
>DPKV01000037.1 GCA_003542325.1 Anaerolineaceae bacterium | reverse complement strand
ACTACGGCACCCAGGTGCGCAGCGAACCGCCTACCTTCCTGCTCTATGTTAATTATCCTGAATTGGCACATTTCACTTATATCCGTTACCTCGAAAACCAGATCCGCAATGACTATCCCTTCATCGGGACGCCCATTCGGGTGGTAATGAAGAAACGGAGCAACTGATCCTGCATTAAGAAGATAAGATATAATCAAATTATTAATTTACAATCACTGGAAACACACGAAAAGCAGAAATGCGTAACGATCAATGTTGAATAATATCCAAACTGAACAAACGTCGGATTCTGATATTCCCGAATCTTCCAAAGGCTCAAAACACTCGGGCTGTATCGGTTTTATCATCGACACAGCAGAGACCATCCTCCTCGCATTGGTCCTCTTCCTCGCGATCAATGCCCTCACCGCGCGGGTACGTGTGGAAAACGTCAGCATGCTGCCCACCCTGGAACCTGGTGAGTTCTTACTCGTCAACCGGGTCGCCTATAAACTGGGTAATCCTAAAGTTGGCGATATTGTGATCTTTCATGCCCCTGGTGTGGATGATATGGATTACATCAAACGGCTGATTGGACGCTCGGGTGATATTGTGCGGGTGGAAGATGGTATCGTTTATGTTAACGACCAGCCGCTTTATGAACCCTACATCGCACAGGCGCCGAATTATACCGGGACCTGGGTCGTCCCCGATGGCCAGGTATTCGTCCTCGGCGATAACCGCAACAACTCCAGCGATTCACACCTCTGGGGCTTTATCCCGGAAAGTGATATCGTTGGCAAAGCGCTATTCATTTATTGGCCTTTAGATCAAATTACCGTGCTGCACGCATCAAATATCGTACAAGCGGTACAATAGAAGGATAAAGATGACAGAACCTGTTACAACACAACCTTGTCTCAATTGTCAGGGTGGAGTCAAACACCTTCGTTCCGCAACCCTGATGACCTGGCTTGGAAATGACCTGATCACGGTCCAAAATTTTCCAGCCTGGATCTGCGATCTATGCGGCCACCGTTCCTTCGATTCACACGCCCTGGCCCAGTTGAGTATGCTGCTGAACCCCGAAGCCGGAACACCCATCCAACCCTGTTTACGACCGGCTGAAAAGAACCAGCACTTGAACCCTCCCCCGCTGGCCTGAACGCCCTTCCGGCTTTTTACACTTATGGATCAATCGAATCCCTATATCTCTTATAAACAGGCATCCATCACAGTCAGGTGTCTGTTTTTTTGACTCAAAACTACTTCCGGTTGTTCACCCAATCGAACAACATGAAAACGACTGGATAAAAATTAACGTAAAAATAATTCAAATGTCAGCCATTCATCAGGTTTTCAGGGAAAATTCGGATTTTCACCAATAAATGTTATAATTTTTTAAGGTCATTTTTTTATCGGTTCTGGAGCTTTTCAATGGAAATCAATATTTCAGACAAAGAAATCAATGATATTGTCCATCGTGTGGTTGAAAATACACTGGCTCTGCCTGCGAATCAACCCGAAGCCGTAACTACACCTCAACAATCCGGCCCCTCCAACGTAACTAAAAAAGTTGTGGCAATTGGCACCGACCACGGTGGCCTGGACCTGAAAGAGCACCTAAAGAAAGAACTGATCAAAAAAGGCTACGAGGTCATCGACTGCGGAACGCACACCAAAGAGTCGGTGGATTATCCGGACATTGCCCTGGCGGTTTCCAAACGGGTCACCAGCGGAGAAGCCTGGCGGGGTATTATCATTGATGGGGCCGGAATCGGATCCTGCATGGCTGCCAATAAAGTTCCGGGGGTTCGCGCGGCGATGTGTTATGATTATGCGACCGCCGTCAACAGCCGGGAACATAATAATGCCAATGTTCTGACCCTGGGTGCCGGTCTGATCGGTACTAATCTTGCAAAACTAATCATGAGCACCTGGCTCACCACCGAATTCGGTGGCGGCCGCCATGCCAAACGAGTGGACAAGATCACCGCAATTGGTAAAAGTTATTATAAGGATGGGCAGATATCATGACTCCGGATAAAAAGACTGTAGAGGCATTGGTAGAAATCATTACCAGGGAAGTCTTGCTGGCAATTATCGAACAGGAAGAAGCGAAAAAGAATCCGGAAGGCGCAACCTGCATTATGGACGTGGCGGATGGATTGAAAGTGAAGACTTGTTTTGACAACGCCGGTCATGTGATCAGCGCCGGCGCGGAACGTCTCACCTCCACCATCGGCGTGATACCCGATGATAAAAACCTGGCGGGGATGATCGACCATACCATGTTGAAACCGGACGCCACCGCTGATAAAATCGCCCAGCTTTGTTTTGAAGCTCGCAAATACCATTTCGCCTCCGTTTGTGTGAACCCCACCAATGTTAAATTGTGCGCAGATCTATTACGTAATTCAGACGTCAAAGTCTGTACCGTTATCGGCTTCCCTCTGGGAGCCACATCCACCGAAGTCAAGGTATTTGAAACCAGGAATGCCCTGGAAAACGGCGCCACCGAGATCGATATGGTGATCAATATCGGCGCGCTGAAAGCCGGGGATAGCGAGCTGGTCGCACGGGATATCCGGGAAGTCGTGACCGTTGCTCACGAAGCCAACGCTCTGGTCAAAGTCATTATTGAAACAGCT
>DPKV01000114.1 GCA_003542325.1 Anaerolineaceae bacterium | reverse complement strand
GGTCCAGCAAGTGTTGGATCCTTATCGACAGACTTGCGATCACAGCCCGGGAGAAATCCCAGTTTCGCCCGATGAGCGTGTCGATATCATCCTTGGTCAGATAAAACAGATGTGCCTCTTCCATTGCCTGGATCGTTGCCGGATTGATGCTTTGTGAAAATACCACCAGTTCATTGAGCACCTCTCCCGGTCCAACATAACGGATCGTTTGTTGACGTCCTTCCGAGGAAGTTTTTTCCACTTTCAGCCAGCCATCCAGGACAAAATAAAGACGCGGGGTCATTTCTCCTTCAATCAACAGAACTTCGTCCTTCACCACCGACTGGAGGAATAACCTGTTTTGAAGCCATTCCAAATCCTCAGGGGGTAAGGAGCTTAACAATGGGAAGGAAAGCAAGGTGGTAAAAGGAAGCGATTCTTTCATGGCTTTTTATTCATCAGGGAGGTTTAATTTTTTAGGTTTTGGGTAAGCCGCCAGAGGTCCAAATGATCCATTATTGCAAACGGGTTAACTAACGATAGTGTTTTGAATCAACACTTCAGCCGGAATACCCAGCCCTGCGTTCAATTTACGAATCATGTTCAGGGTCAAAGGCCGTTTCCGGTTGAGAACTTCGCTGACACGCCCACTTGGGCCGATGAATTGTTCTAAATCACGTCGGTCCAATCCACGGCTGTCCATATAATATTTGATCGCTTCCACTGGATCGGGAGGCAGGATGGGGTAATGTCTTTCCTCGTATGCTTCAACTAACGTGAACAGCACCTCGAAAAGATCTCCTTCCGGATTGTCAGGCTCGGACCCCCATAGAAGTTCTATTTCGGCTAGGGCAGCTTCATAATCCGCTTCGGTTCGAATAGGTTTGATTTCCATAGATAGTTCCTCGACTCTAAATGTTCAATGCATAAATCCGATCATATTCGGTGTAGGTGCCAACAAATCGGATGAACATCTTTCCCTGGGAGTATTCAACAATAACGACCAACCGGTGTGTATTGCCTTTTATATTAAAGACTACCCGGTTATTGGAAAGAATGCTTGCGGAAGGATAAACTGCTTTGATTTTGGTAGGGGAATTCCAATGGGCATTTTTTGCTTCTGAATACCAAGCACGTAAAGACTGTTCGGCATCAGGGTGAATTTCCCAGAATTCCACAAGGCGACGACGGGAGATAATCCGCATAAAGGTATTATAATACAAAACTCCCAAAATGGGAGATTAAATTTTCAAAAAACTAATATTTCCAAATTACTTGGAACGTTGCTCTTCCATCAAGCGCCAGAGTTCCAGATGATCCATTTTCTTGCTCCACAGGCGGGAGAGATAACCTGCCAGCCAGGGTTCCGGCAGGAGTCGGGATAACCCCACAAGCACTTTATTGGAAAAACCAGGCGTATAGACAGCCTTATTCCGCATGACATAATCCAGCGTTTTTCGGGCCACAATGGCAGTGTCATGAGCGGTCATCTTGCCCCAGAATCCTTGCAGGAAGATCTTTTTCATAGCTTCGGAGTTGGTGGGCAGCCCGCCAGGACAGAGGATGGTGACATTCCCAAAGGTTTCGATCTCCTTGCGTAAGGCTAAAGAAAAGTTGAGAATGAAGCGTTTGGTCGCCGCATAGAGGGCTTTGTAGGGCATCGGGAAAAATGCCGCCAGGGATGAGACATTGACCAGCAGGAAGCGGCTGGTCTCGTCCCGCATTACCAGAATTTCATGTGTCAGGTCCACCATGACGTGCAGGTTCAATTGGAGCATGTAGAAGATCTCTTCCCGTGACCTTTCCAGGAACCGGCCTTCGAATTCCTGCCCAACCACATTGATCAACCCGGAAAAGAGCATTTGACGTTCATGGATGTCTTCCAACAATGCTTTACGAGAGTCCGGGTCTGCCAGGTTACAGGGGATGTATTGGATGTCGACAGAGAAACGGTCCTGCAGGAAGTTTATAATGGCATTCCCGTCAGGATGCCGGTCAACCAGCAGCAGGTTGTATCCCCGCTGCGCGCATTCCATGGCAAAGGCCGTTCCCAACCCGCCTAATCCCCCGGTAATGAGCATATAAGCTGAATTCATCGATCTATCGTTAGTTCACTGGAGGGGGGATTTTGAATCCAATCTTTTCCAAGATCAATAAACTCCTTAATTGGCGTTACCTTTAGTGTTTCAATAGCTTGTTGTTGGTTCAACCCCTTCTCTTCAAGCTTAGATTCTAAATATGTTAGGAAATCTAAATATCGAAACCAAATAACAAAATATTCTTCAGGATTCTTTATCCCCGCAGTTTCATAAAACCAATTCCTCACTTCACAGATGGCTTTAATTGGATTATTATTGTGAGATTTGATGTCCATTCCTGATATATCAGAAAATGATACATGATAGTCATAAGGTTTTGAACTCAAGATCAGGAGCTGTTTTTGTTTATGTTGTTCTGATCCATATCTTTTTAGGGCGTAATCTATTCCAAATTCAAAAGGCATATTCAAACGATAATAATCACCATCATTTTCCGCTTTTAATCTTGAAATATCATGAATACCGAATTTTGATTCAACTATTAATTCGCATATTTTATCAATTCGAACTTCACCAGAGTCAGACCTTTCTGAAGCCATTCTTGGTGTCATACCAAGAAAAATTAAAGTGAAAAGTATTGGGCGGATTAAATCCCAATATTCATCATCAAAAGGACAATTAATAAAAACGTTCGTTTCAAATTCTATGGTGATTTCCCCATAACTATTTTGTTGAATTTAGGAAGATTTATCTCTAGGTGGCAATGGATCAATTCCATAAGAATTCTTTTCGCGTATCATTCCATTCCGACCATGAATATAAAGTTCAGCTCCTTGATTCTTGCTGATGTATTTAGCGAAACTAATAGCATCGGATTGCTTGGTAAATGTCCTTGTTACGCGATCCGAACCGCCTTTTCTAACCGCCCAGCCACCATTAGGATTTGGAACTACATGTTGCGTAATTCTTTTTGCCATAATCCCTCATAATAATTGTCACTGATTAATCGATAATATTATTATACTTCACCTTGTGTCCACGTGAATGGGCTTTTACTGATTTTTATGGTAAATTAACTTATTACAATTTGCGTGGATTGAAATAATTGAGATTGAACCGAAAAATGGAGCGTAAAAAAGGATATTTTGGGAGATGGATGGAAAAACAGCCGTTGTGACCGGAGCGACCTCCGGGATTGGCCTGGCTGTGGCGCGGAGTCTGGCCAGGGCAGGGACTTTCGTGATCGGTGTGGGTCGGTCACCTGAGCGGAATGAAACCGCCAGAGGCCAGATCCTCAGTGAATTTCCGGACGCACGGGTCAATTATTTACTGGCGGACCTGTCGGAACAAGTCCAGGTAAGGCGCCTGGCGGTGGAAATTCGCTTCCTGCTTGAAAAAGAGGGGTTTTCAGCCCAGGATATCCTGGTCAATAACGCCGGGGTGTATCTGGCGAAGAAGACCATGACTCCCGATGGGATCGAAATGACCTTTGCGGTCGATCACCTGGCGGGCTTCCTGCTGACGCACGAACTGTGGCCCTTGCTCCTGAAATCCGGCGACGCCCAGGTGATCACAGTGAGTTCTTATGCGCATAAGACCACCTGGATGAATCTGAACCGGATTGCCAATCCCCGGCCTTATTTCAGTTTGCTGGCCTATAAGAGGGCGAAGTTATGCAACGTCCTGTTCACCCGGGCGCTGAACCGGCGATATTCCCAGGTGAAAGCAGTGGCGGTGGACCCCGGCCTGGTTAACACCGGGATTGCATCCAAAGGGGGGAAGGGGAT
>DPKV01000165.1 GCA_003542325.1 Anaerolineaceae bacterium | reverse complement strand
TTATCTTTATTCCGGTTGTCGTTAATATTTTATGGTTGATAATTCCGTCATGAAATAATCGCGATCTGCTTTATCTTCAATGGCTTCGCCGGCTTCCTTTGCCAGGGAGATAAATTTCTCAGTTTCTGTTGTGTCTCCCGCCAAGAGGTTAGCCCTGGCTATGGCTTCATAGGCAAAAGCCAGATCGAAATCATGGAGGTCGTTGTCCAGGGTGATTTGCAGGCAGCGTTTGGCGTGATAAAGGCAGGGGTCTGACCGTTGAAGAATGGTATAGACCCGGCTGACCTGCCATTCCCCCCGGGCTAGGTTGACCGGTTCGCCGACCATTCCCCAGTGATAACGGGAAGCATGGGCAGCTTGGATCATCTGGTCGGTTTCAGCCTGGGACCGGTCGGATTTCTCCATCAGGTCCCAGGTCAGGTTAAAAAGGTCAACAGCAAAATTTCGTTGAATCTCAGGCAGGCTCTGTTCTGGCATCATTACCTCCACGGGACAGATTATTCGTTAAACATCTCACCTACACTGGAACCTTCATTTGCCCGTTTGATGACTTCACCCAGCATTTCACCAATGGAGATCACTTTCAGACGGTCACCGAACTTGATTGCTTTTTCCTGGGGGATCGGGATGGTATTGGTGGTGATGAATTGTTTGACGGGCAGGTCTGCCAGCCGGTCAGCAGCGTTGAGGGAAAGCACAGGGTGCACAAATACCATATAAATATCTTTCGCACCATGCTGTTTAAGAATTTCAACGGCGTGCACCATCGACCCGCCGGTGTTGACTTCATCATCCACAAGGAGGATATCACGGTCTTTGACATCGCCAATAATGGTCAGTGCATTCGGATTGCTGATGTCTGCGGTGCGCCTTTTCTCGATAAAAGCCAGGCTGGTCTGCATCAGGTCTGCGTAGACCCGGCCTTTCTTGGCAAAACCAAGATCGGCCGTGACCACCACCGGGTTGTTTAGGGATGGTGCCAATTGGATAAGATAATCCTTCAAAATGTGGAAACCGCGCAGGACATCGCCCGGGATGGAGAAGAAGCCCTGGATCTGGCCGGCGTGCAGGTCGTAGGTCATGTAACGGTCCGCGCCGGCGATCTGGATCATATCCGCCACCAGACGGGCTGTGATCGGCACCCGGGGTTTATCCTTCTTGTCCGACCGGCCGTAACAAAGGTAGGGTACAACCGCCGTGATCCGCCCCGCCGAGTCCAGTTTGAGTGTCTGGATCAGGATCAGGAGTTCCATCAGGTTCCGGTGGACGGGAGTGGTTGTGGATTGGATGACATAGCAGTCCTGACCACGGACGCTTGCGTGGAGCCGCACAAACAGATTTTCATTGGGGAATTCCACGATATCCCGGCCGCAGAGCGGCGTATTAAGATATTTTGCGATTTCACCTGCCAGGTCAGGGGAAGCTGTCCCGGCAAAGAGCTTGATATTCCCATAAAGAAGATCATGCTGCATATGTGGCATTGACATTGTTTATTTTTCCTTTTCGATAAAAGAAAGACTTGTTTCGGTGGGAAAATGTTCTTTCCATTCGTCACGTAAGACACTCATCAGATGAACATCATAATACCGGCCGTGCTGGTAATGGCCATCCCGGAATTTTCCTTCATATTGGAAGCCCGCTTTTTCATAGGTGCGGATCCCGCGCTTGTTTTTCGCGTAGACCTGGAGCCAGATCCGGTGCAGGTTCAGGGTTCCAAAGCCATAATCGATCAAGAGCTGCATGGTTTCAGTGCCATACCCCTGATCCCAATAACTTTTTTCGCCAATCATGATCCCTATTTCGGCTGAAAGATGGCGTTGCTGGAAGGACATGAAAGAACAGGTGCCGATGGGCTGATAACCGGTTGGTGTGTCAGGGTTTTTGGATTCGATGACCAGCACATGTTCAGCAATGGGACCGCTCATCATCTTCTCGTACCAGCGTTCTTCTTCATAGAGCGACATGGGGGTAAAGATCAGCAGGTTTTCGGTCACTTCAGGATCGTTTAACCACGGCATGAACGTCGGCAGGTCTTCTCTTTCAGCCGCTCTTAATCGAATCCGTTTTCCAAACAGGTTTGGCATCAGGGTTTGCCTCTTAATAAACCAGGATCAAGGTGTCAGCCGGGTTGGCCCGCGGAAAATATAGACCGCCTCGCGGATATTCGGGAGGTCCAGCATGATCATCAGGAGACGGCTCAACCCAAGGCCAAAGCCGCCGTGGGGTGGGGTGCCATAACGGAAGAAATTGAGGTAATTTTCAATCGGTTCCAATGACAACCCCTTGCTCAGGGCCTGCTGCTTGAGGACTTCATAACGGTGTTCTCTCTGAGCGCCGGTTGAGACTTCCAAACCTTTCCCGAGGAGGTCGAAACTGCGGGTGATTTGCGGATTGTTGGGATCGAGCATGTGGTAGAAGGGCCGGGCATCAAAAGGCCAATCTTTAACGAAGACATAGTCATGCCCTTCAGTTTCTTTAAAATAATGACCAATTGCGCGTTCGGCCCCCGGATCAAGATCGTGTTTCTTTTCGGGGGGGAGTTTGTATCCGACCTCTTTAAGAAGTTTATGGGCGTCAGCCATGGTGATGCGGGGGAAGGGAACCCTGGGTACTTCGAATGTCATCCCCAACGTCTCTTCAATCGCATCGCCGTGTTTTTCGGCAACTTTTTCATACGTATAGGCCAGCCAGCGCTCCATCACGAACATGACGTCTTCGTGCGATTCGATCCAGGAAATTTCCATGTCGACGCCGGTGAATTCGGTCATGTGCCGGGACGTAAAGGAGGGATCAGCCCGAAAAACCGGACCGATCTCAAATACCTTTTCAAATCCGGCGGCCATCGCCATCTGTTTGTAGAACTGGGGGGACTGTGCCAGGTAAGCGGTTGTTTCAAAATATGGCAGTGTGAAGAGTTCCGCACCGCTTTCACTCGGCGCGCCTACGATTTTCGGGGATTGCATCTCGACGAAATCGTTGGTTACCCAGTATTCACGCATGGCATGCTCGGCTGTGGTCTGGACATCAAAGATCAGGCGGTTGACATCCCGGCGAAGGTCCAGATAGCGCCAATCCAGGCGGAAATCCTGGTCCGGCAGGTATTCCCCGAACGGCTCAAATGGCAGGGGGGCTTCTGCAGCGGCGTCCACCCGCAGGCTTTCGAGCTGGATTTCAATGCCGCCCAGTTTGACAACCTCATTGGCGACAACTTTCCCGGTGAGCGTCAGGGCGGATTCGGTTCCCAAACCGGAGATTTGGTCGCCCAGTTCAGGATTGCCTTTCCGCCAGTGCGCGACCTGCACCAGGCCGGTGCGGTCCCGAATGATCAGAAACTGCATATTCTTCTGGTCGCGCAGGGTTTGCAGCCAGCCCTTGATCGTGACCTGCTCTTCAATGTGATCGCGTAGATCTTTGATCAGCGTTCTTTCCATTCTGTCCTTCTCCTGTTTTTTATCATTACCTTCACTACCATCATAACGGATTTTGCGGTTGATTTCTAATTCCATTTGTCATGGATTACAGCAATAATTGCAGGGCTTCAGCCGGGCTGAGCTTATGGTGAACAAGGTCTGTCAGGACTTCAGCAAACCTGTCCTCATCGACCTGTTCACGCCAATGTTCCATCAGCGTGTCCCGAACAAGGGCCTCGAGGTCTTTTTGCAGGCGAAAGGCTTCTTTTGCCTGCCATAAACCTGTTGATTGCAGGTAGGCCTGGTGGGATTGGATCGCCTCCGCCAACTCCGGGATGCCATCTCCTTCCGTGGCGGTCACCAACTGAACCGGGGGGTCCCAACCCTGGTCCAGGGACTGGGTCACCTCTTGTCCGATAGGGGAACCACTCCGCAGGTGTTTCCCTGCCGCAGGCAGGCTGCCCTTGCCATGCGCCATTTCCAGCATCATCCGCAGGGCACGGGCGGCGTTCTCAGAGCCGGGCAGGTCGGCTTTGTTGACAGCCAGGATATCGGCGATCTCCAGAATGCCGGCTTTGATCGCCTGGATATCATCACCCAGGCCGGGCGCTTCCACAACGATGACTGTGTGGGCCAGTTGCGCGATATCCACTTCAGCCTGACCTGCGCCGACCGTTTCAATAAAGATCAGGTCATAACCGGCCCCGTCCATCAGGGTGGCAAAGGCTGCTGTGCTGTGAGACAGGCCGCCCAACGCCCCCCGGGAAGCCATCGATCGGATGAAAATCTCCGGGTCGCCAATCAGGTCCTGCATCCGGATCCGGTCGCCCAGCAAGGCGCCGCCGGTGAAGGGGCTGCTGGGGTCGACAGCGATGATGCCAACTTTGGGTGGTTTGGGAGATTGATTTTGCCGGAAGTACCGCGCCAACTGGTTGACCAGTGTGCTCTTTCCGGTTCCAGGGGACCCGGTCACGCCAACCAGGTGGGCTTTCCCGGTTTCGGGGAAAAGTGCAGCCAGTGCAGCCTGACCTGCCGGGTCATTGCTTTCAATCGCCGTCAAGGCACGGGAGAGGGCTAATCGGTCTCCCCTGCGTATGGCATCCGGATCGATACGTGTCATGACTAATTGGCAGATTGGGATAAAGCGGCTTTGATCTCTTCTGCGACGATTTGGGTGTCTGTGCCGGGTCCATAGACCGCATAGACGCCTTTTTCCATCAGCCCGGGGACGTCATCTTCGGGGATGATCCCGCCGACGAAGACTTTTACCCCGTCCAGGCCGTATTCTGCCAGTTTGTCGATCACTGCCGGGACCAGGGCGTTGTGCGCGCCGGACAGGATGGACATGCCGACGACATCCACATCTTCCTGCAAAGCGGCTTCGGCGATCATCTCTGGTGTCTGCCTTAATCCCGTATAAATCACTTCCATTCCGGCATCACGCAAGGCCCGCGCGACAACTTTCGCCCCGCGATCGTGGCCATCCAACCCCGGTTTGGCAATTAAAACGCGAATTTTTCTATCCGTCATCCACTTCTCCATGATTAACTTTTGCCATGTAGATTATACCGCGTTCATTAACACCATGAGCGTCCGGGATGATGTCATTGGTCTTTTATTGATATGAATATCCTCTGATCACTATTAAAATTTCAATGCAGGCTGAAGGAAATTGATAACCTTCGAGATATAATTGGACGAGGTGGTCTTTTGGTTTTTCAGAACCAGGAGATATTATTGCTTTCAATATTTATTAATCAAAGGAGGTTTCAATGCTGCTTTCCGAACCTATTAAGGATATTTTTATCACCGAGAAATACCACCAGCTTGGAACTTGTTCCAAAGATGGGATTCCGAATGTCTGCTACGTGGGTGCAAAATTCCTGACAGACGATGGCAAAATTGTCATTGTGGATAACTATATGCTCAAGACCAAAGACAACCTTCTGGAAAATCCGAATGTCAGCCTTATGATGCGGCGGGGAGGGGAAGCCTATCAGTTAAAAGGACACTGCACCTATGTCACGGAAGGTGATATCTATGAGGAAGCCAGGAAATGGATGAAATCGAAAGGGGAGAAATACCCGGCCAAGGGTGCGTTGATCATTGAGGTGGAAACCATGTATAATTCCGCAGCCGGAGAACACGCTGGAGAAAAGTGCAGTTGATTGAAATTTAGAGTAAATACAAAGGGTTGGGTCAGTAAGTGGTCCAACCCTTATTTTTCACCACAAAGGACACGAAGGGCCACAAAGGAAAATAATCACGGCATGTGTGATTGATTCTTGAGAAAAGACTTTCGGAAATGGCGGGTCACAATTTAGTGGGTTCAATTTCCCTTCAGCAATTAAGCATCGGAAACCATTGTTCAATAAATTATTGGTAATATTCCGCAATAGCGGATACAGCAACAATTTCACCATAGTAGATCCGGTGAAAGTCGTTGTCCTGGTAGTGTTTCCGAAGTACATCCGCGGGGATTTTATCTGGTTCCAAATCATTGGCGTACATTATTTTGCATTCAATGGTGATTTCCGCTTCTGCATAGACCGGCGCCGGGACGACCTGGGCCGCTTCAGGCGTGAGGCCGGAAGCAGCGATCTTATCCCCGTCACGCCCGGATTGTGTTCCCAGGAAATTGATGGCTTCACGGTACTCCGGGGGAAGGATGGATAGGGTAAACGAATCATACTTTTCCATGAACTCATACGTAAAGCGGGAATGCCGGACGGCGACGAAGGCAAAGGGGCGGCTCCACATCGTACCCAGCGCGCCCCAACCGATGGTCATGGTGTTGAAGTGACCCGTGCTGAAGCTCCCCGATGTGAGCAGGGGACACTGGTGATAAAAAAGATGATGGGGCTGGACCTTGATTTGGGCGATATTAATCGTTTTACGGGACATTGAAAGGGTTCCTTCCATTTCGTAAAAGACGTTTCTGATATTATAACTGCTGTCTTATTCCAGCAGCGGGATGATGTTCGGGTATAATCGAGGCTATGATGGCAGAACCCAATGACCGTTTCATAGCAGGTGACGAACATCCGGAAGACCAGATTGACCGCGCCTTGCGGCCCTCTTGCCTGCAGGAGATGATCGGTCAGAACCAGATCAAAGAAAACCTGAAAATCCTGATTGAAGCCGCCAAACTTCGTTCGGAAGCCCTCGATCATGTCTTGTTCTACGGCCCGCCAGGCCTGGGGAAGACGACTCTGGCGCATATTCTGGCCAACGAGATGAATGTAAGCATCAAGATCACCTCCGGCCCGGCGATTGAACGGGCAGGCGACCTGGCAGCGATCCTGACGAACCTGCACGCCGGGGATATCCTCTTCATAGACGAAATTCACCGGCTGGGGCGCGCCGTTGAAGAGGTGCTTTATCCGGCGATGGAAGATTTCTGCCTGGATATCGTGATCGGGAAAGGCCCGGCCGCGCGATCCATTCGACTAAAACTGCCCCATTTTACTGTGGTGGGCGCAACTACCCGCCTGGCGCTGGTAACCTCGCCCTTGCGAGCCCGGTTTGGCGCCACGTACCGGCTGGATTACTACGACCAGGCGGCATTGATTGAGATCGTCCAACGCGGGGCTGGTCTGCTCAACATCAGGTATAACGACCAGGGCGTTCATGAGATTGCCAAGCGGTCCCGGGGGACTCCCCGGGTGGCTCTGCGGATGCTGCGCCGGGTGCGGGATTACGCCCAGGTCCGGGCGGATGGCGAGATCACCGGACCCGTCTCACGAGCGGCATTGGACCTGTTGAATATTGACCATATGGGCCTTGATGACATGGACCGGCGGGTTTTGCTGTGCGTGATTGAAAAGTATAACGGTTTTTATAATCATAGATCCAAGAATCATTTGTAAATCATAAATCTGCAATTTTTGCATCAACAATTGCAAGTAATCACATTTCATGTATTTTATTTACTATTTCTT
>DPKV01000048.1:9652-10183 GCA_003542325.1 Anaerolineaceae bacterium | reverse complement strand
TTACCAACTTGTGCCGATTCTGGGTGAAGGTAATTTTGACCCAATAGAGATTAATGCACAAGGCGGGTTATTCCATCTTGTCGGAGAACCACGGATTCCAGCGTATGGTGTCGTTATTCTTCAATTACAAGGGGTCGGAGAATAAAGAAACTCCTTTTCTGAAGAGTAGAGAAAAGGAGTTTGACTGAAAAGTGACCAGCGAATTGGCTTTTACGCAGTTCACTGGGATGACATGCTGATTAATGCCAGCATGAATCGGCGAAAATGTAACTGCCGGGGTGGGTTTTTATGGTGTCCACTGAATAGTAATAACCGCAGTCATCATAGCAGCTCATTCCGATCAGGCATGACCCATCTTCGTAAATCCGATACTCTGTTTCACAAGTTAATCCGATCCCACGGGTTGTGCAACCGGGCGGGGTTTCACCCCAGGAAATATCCGCTGCCGTGAAATCGGCCAGCGGCCAGATAAATCCATAGGGTGTAGGGGTCGGAGGTAACGTATCAAGTGTGGTTGAGAAATCACCTTCA
>DPKV01000048.1:0-9610 GCA_003542325.1 Anaerolineaceae bacterium | reverse complement strand
AGGTCGACGCCGTCAACACTGCCGTAATAGGGCGATGCCACACCGGGTACGATGAAATAGAAAAGGGTCTCGTCGATATAAGCGAAAGCTTTGAATACCGAGGCAAATTGAAAACCCGAAAATTCAGTCGGCTGACTTGTAGGTGTCAAGGTGACGGTAGGGACCAGAGTGGCTGTGGGGGCGGGAGTGTCGGTGCCGGTTTCTGTCGCTGTCGGTGTTTCAGTTGAGATTGCTGTGTCGGGGGCGATAGAAGCCTGGGACGCTGCCTGAGTTTCAGGTGCCGTGCAAGCGGAGAGAATTATGGTGAAGAAAACCAACGATAAAGAAATGACGCGATGACGCATTTGGTGCCTCGATTGAGTTATGAATTTCAGGTTGGAATTAATCATTAACACGGCAATTTTACTACAAATCAATCGCTGGCAGGCTGAAGAAAACGGATGAGGCTTGACAAAACATTCGACATGGCAAAGGATTGCCCAAATTCAAAATAAAGGCTTTCAAATAGACAGTTCCGCCTGCAATAACATTTCAATCCTGTTTAGTTAAGTTGTATAATTTTATTTGAAAGTTACCACATTATTGACACATGATCACACCCCGAATAACCTGACCTTAGGCCGGGACTCAAAAGGTGAATTGAAATTTTAAAACATAAGTATTGCTATGGAGGAGAACAGGAATGAGCGCAAATTTAGATGGATCAATTCTTATCTGGATATTGAGTGGTGGATTTGCCCTGATACTTGGTGGGGTTGGCATTGTTCTGATTTTTCTGTATTTCCGAAACAAATCAAAGGCTGGAGAAAGTCAGAAATGGCCCAGTGTGATGGGGCATGCTGTGAATTGGGATATCAAAATGGATTATTATGATGATGAGGACTCCAGCAAGTTGGCCTATCTGCCAAAAATCACCTATCTCTACCAGGTCGGTGGTGAAACTATTGAAGGGCATCGCTTTGCGTTCGACAGTGAACCCAGCTTCCCACAGCGGGGAAAAGCGGAGGCTTTTCTGGCGCAATTTACCTCAAAGACGGAATTTCCCGTCTATTACAATCCGGAAAAACCCGGAGAGGCTGTCCTCAGTCAGCAAATGCGGAATATGACGGCAGGGTTGGTGGTTGGGATCATTCTGATTGTTTTAATGGTCTGTTTTATGTGTCCCATTGGGATTGGGATTATCAATACACTGAAATCCATGTAAAAAATAACCCTCCTGATTAGTCAATTTTCAAATCAGGAGAGTTTTTCCTAACTGTGCAAGTATTGTTATTAAGATTAAATTCTCTTTATCATTGAGTCGTTCGGATCGCTATACCCCAACTTTTTATACATGGCCTGGGCAGAGGTGTTATCCCTGAAAATGTGCAGAGAAATAATATTTATCACCTTTTCACGGGCTTTTTCTTCCAGTAGAAGAAATGCTTCCGTCCCATATCCCTTGCGCCGGTGCTGCGGGTCAATCTGGATATCCATCACAAAGATTGCTTTTTCGCCTTCATGCTCATTCAATGTGAACTACAGTGAATCGACTTTTTCATTGGTTTCATCGGCTTCCAGTGTATAGAAAAAGTGTCCAGGTGTAGCTAAGCCTTGCGGCAGGAATTGCGCCCGCAGCTTGAGCATATTGGCTTCAGCCTCTTCCGCCGTCCAGCGGCCTTCTCTGATTTGTCCCTCGGCTTGCTCCTGCATGGAAAGTTCCATAAAGGGTCCATACTCGTTTTCTTTCATGGGGGAAAGGTGAAGCACTTATTCTCCTTGTCGGGTGAAGTCAGATTCGAAATGGATTAAGGGATGGAGATATCTGCAATCAGGATATAACCAATAATGGTCCGGGTTTCGCCTTTGTATTCAACCAGAACACACTCCCGATTCAGGTCATCGAAAACCCGTTGGGGAATGGCAATGATGGTCACTTCACCACCTTCGGGTATTTTCCCGTTCTGGTTTGTGGATTCATAACACCCGCTGTAGGCGAAAAGGTCCCGGGTGACAACACCGACGATGACCTGCGTTGCCGTGGGTGTGAAATTCGGTGTACTGGTGGCTTCCGGTGTGGGGGTGGAGGTTATAGTCGGAGTCAGGGTAATGGTGGGCGTGGTGGTCGCTGTTGCTGTAATCGTCGGAGAGGGCGTCATAGCCAACTGGCGCTTTTGGACTGCATTTGCAATCCCGTTGCCGCCAAACCAGAGGATGAGGATCAGGAGGAAACCGGCGATGCCAATTCCACCATAAAAGGTGATGTAATACCAGCGCAGGTGACGTTTCAAATCCAGTACTTCCGGGTCTTCCGGGAAACGGGTCCGAACCGCTTTGCTGATCAGGTAGGCGTTCCGGGGGAAGAAGCGGCTTTCAGCGTTCAATGCTTGATTGGCTTGTTTGAGGCTGTCTTCAAAGGCTTGAATCTCACCTGATGCGGATTCGATTTCCGCCTGAACCGTGTGTCCCTCTGCGGTATCCGGTTGAAGGGATTGCAGTGTGGACAAGGCTTCTTCAGCGCCGGCATAAACCTGTTTGGCAACTTTGAGTGTGGAAGCCGAGTCCCCCTGCGCCTTCAGTCGGTGAATCTTTTCAACAAGTGCTTCAATGACTGCCGGTAAAACAATATCCATCCGGTTACGCAAACGGGACACCTGCGGGATCTCACCGTATTTCAAGGAGAGCCGGTCCAGCTTTGTCCGGGATTCAGCCAGTTTGTCCGCCGGGATATTGCCGCTCAGGTTGACGACATCGGTGATCTCGTTGATGGCAGCAAGGTCGTCTCTGATCTCGCCGGCCTTGTCCACATATTCGGGCAGCGCAACCGCGCTGGCGGCGGTTTGAACCTTCGCTAATCCGCCTTGCAGGTCACCCTGCCGTAGCATTGCCAGGCCTTCTTCATAGACTTCATGCGCCTGCATCTGGTTTTCCAGGTCCTGGCGTAATTCTTCGCCCTCCCGCCAGCGGTTGATGCCGGATTCTTTCAGACTGGCAAACGCCTCATCCAAATAATCCAGAGCGGTTTGATAGCGGAAAACACGAGCTGCGGATTGCGCTTTCCCGTAGGCTTTACCGGCTTCAGGCGGCAGGGCAACGGATGGGATGTTCCCGGTCCGCATGAATTCTTCGGCTTCATCATGGTGTTCCTGCGCCCGAGCACAGCCGGGTTCGATCTGGAGGACGTTTTCGAAGAGAGGGATGGCTTTTTGATAGTTGCCCGCGTAAAATGCCTCTTCGGCGGAGTCCATGGTCTCTTCCGCTTCCGGATCGTGACTGGAGCTGAGGAATTTGCGGAGGGGATCATAGGTATCATCCTCGTTGAACTGAGGTGAGACATTTACCGGCAGGGGTTTTTCCGATGCCGATGCCTTTTGTGGTCCCTGTGGTTCGGAGGGGGCATTCAATTGTGTTTCCGCCAACCTGCGGGAGCGCTCACGACGGACTTCGCGTAACAACCGGTTGGCATGTTCCAACTCGGTGAAGTCGACCGGTTCAGCGATCCGTTCGGTGGCAAGCGCTTCAAGATAGGCGCTGAGCGCGTTTTCAATTTCCACCAGCTCCTGTTCGGGAGGGATGGTTTGTTCGAGTACCGATTGTGCCCGGAGGATGAGGTCTTTCAGCATAAGAATCCTTTCTCAGGCGGTGTTCAGCCTTGCGACTGACGTTGATTATACAGGGATTGGAGGTCTTGCGCCAACCCTGCGGCGGTGGGGTAGTTGCCCTGGATAGCCTGACCCAACACATCCAATTCGTCCTGGGTGAGGCGTTTCTGGTCGTCATACGTCCAAACCGGATCATAGTGTTCCGGTGCATTTTGGATATCTTCGGGACGATTTGGACCAACGTTCACAGAACCGGGCGCTTGCCGGCCGGTGAGTAAATGGTGCAACGCGCGGGCGCCGTATTGCAGGACGTCAAAGGCGTATACCTCTTCTGAATTGTCGTTGGTGATCAAACGTCCGATATTCCAATCCAGGACAAAGACCTGCTGACGGGGGTCATTCCAATAGTAGTGCAGGACTTTATGGTCCAGATAAATGACATGCCGCTCATGGGCGGCAGCCATAATGTCCGCAATTTGTTTGGCTGCTTTGAGGGCCTGAATGACGGGAAAACTGCGGTGGAATTCTCCCCGTGTATATCCTGCGTCACAGCGGAGGTACAGGTTGTCTTCCCAACGCCTGGGAAGCAGGATCGCAGCCAGCCAGCCCTCAGCAACCCGGTTCGTCAGTTCGGATAAGAAGGAAACAGATTCATCGGGCGAATAAACATCGGCGGTACCGGTAATGGTATTCGCTGATGCCTCCTCGGCCAGGGAGGTGGTGAGAGGCGCGACCTCTGCCGGCCAATGCCCCTCAGAGACTTTCAGGAAGGCAAGGCCCAGCATTGGAGTGATCCCGGGAGTATCCTGCATGGTGGTGAGGATGCGAATCTCATTCTCAAAAAGGGGCAGGGCATAGCGGGTCTTGTCCGGCCGCATGACTTTCGACACCGGAAAATTCGCATAGTCTCCATTGAGAGGTGCGTAATCAAGACTAAAAACACGAGCGGATGATCCGACCGCTTCAGGAACGGCAAAATCCCTCAATCCGGCAGACAGCCAGGTGTCCAGAGGTTCTGTAAAGGTCATTATTTCATTGGGGCCAAATTGAACGGTTTCCATAGGGTTTCCATTTCCAGAGGATTTTGATATTATTTTGCGAGTAATGATTGTACCAGCCAGGTGTAAAGGGGGTGTTCAGATGATAAGGCCAGGACCGCGTCCTTTTGGGCGTCCTGCGTTTCTGCAAAATGGACGGCTTGAAAAGACTGCTGCCACACGGGGAAATGACGGTCGGTCTCCTCCGGAATAAAAAGTGTTTCAATCGCGTTTAGGTGATCCAGCAGGTTTTCTGCATTTCGTAATTGAACGGCAAACGGGACCTCGCTTTCAAGGTCGAGGGTCATTAAATCCAAACGAGCTTGCCGGATATGCTGGGATAGTCTGAGATGCGTATCGGATATTGCCCTGATTAGACTCAATTGGCTGTTGTAAAGCAGGTACCTGGTCTGATCGTTGCAGGTTTCCATTTCATGGCGCCATTCGAAGAAAGCGACCCGGGAAGTCTCAATTGACTCTTGCAGGGTTTCCAAGAGGTGTTGATGCAACCCGGCGGTATAAATTGATCTCCAAATGCGGTTCATTTCATGGGCAGCGACAGCCGCGGAATTCAGTCCAGCCGACGCTGGACTAAATGGTTCCGATGGCGGGTTGAACTCCCGTATTGCATCCAACAAAGGGCTGATGTCATCCCGCCAGAAGGTGGTTTCCTGGCCGGCATGGTCCAGCAATCGCCAATTCGACACAGGGGCTCCCATCAGGCATTCCAGGGCCTCACTGAATTTCCGTTCCACAATCAGCCGGCGCCAAACAATCAATCTCTTCAATATTTCACAGGGTTCATAAAGATCATCGTGGATTGGGGTTCCGCATTCGGATCCGATTCGGTCCATGTAAGTCGTTAAATTGACAATCGATTGAAATCCGTCGGCCAGGCGCTTGCAGAAGGTGAAATATCCCGGCGCACCCGTTCTGACCTGTGCCAGCCCGGCATCGACATCGCTCCAGGACCTGAGATGCTGGACAAATTGCTTAAGGGTGGAATCGATTTCCTTTGCACCAGGCTCTGACTTTTCGCGTGCTGTTGCATTAATATCTTCAACGGACAGCAGCCAGGGGAACCAGGCTTGCACTGCCGGACGGAAGTCACGAATTGGTACACCTTGGCGGATTGATCTCAGGGCATTCAGCATGGCGCTGTACCAGGGAGCGCTCCCCAATAAGCGTTCGATAGGCGGGATTGCCGAAAGCATGGCATCAATGAATGATGGGATGGAATCCTGGGGCTGCGGACCTATGTAGAGTTGCTGCATCCAGTCCTGAAATTCATCAATAATTTCAGCCAGATGTAAAAGCTCCCAGCGGTCCGGGTCCCAACCCATTATTCGGCGAAGGGTTTTTGGAAATGCCTCCCAATCCAGGTTGACCCAGGCTTGAAACAGATCCCGGATGGCTTCATTGCCTGCAGCGAAGGTTTGTTTTACTTCGGATTGGATGCGTCTTGGGAGGTTTGGCTTTCCACGCACCAGGTCGAGAAGTTCATAATCGAATGGGCTGACGGTCAGGTCTTCACCTTTAGTGCGCCAGTTGAGCAGAATGGCATTGAGTTTCGTCACCAGGGATGACTCTCCCTGTGCAGAAGCCCATGCCAGGACCGATTCTCCAATATGATAGGGTGCTGGAAACGCAACCCCCAATGCTTTCTGCCGGATGACGGGAATCAACCGGTTCCACCAGGGCACATCCTCCAGGTTGCGCGCAATCCTGGCCAGTGTCCAGAGGACTTCCGACCAGCGTTCCGCAAAGGTGAATCTGGTTAATTCGAGCAGATTGGTATCGGTCAGTAACGTGGTTTGCTGGCTATACTCTTTGAAGAGATGCCAGGAGAGGTCAAGGGATTCGTCAAAAAGGTCCCATACAATCGTTAATGTCCGGACAGCGGAAGAACGGTCGTCATCCGCCAGTTGGCTTTCAACCAGATGGCGGGCATAGCTCAAGATTTCTGAACTGAACCAGGGCGCGCCGATCTGTTCGAGGGTTTTCTGATATTTCTGAATGCTTTGAAGTCCGTTCAGAGTTGGCTCCGCTGCCAGAACAACTTTGATGAGTGCCTGGAATTCCATGACCCGCAAAGCGACGACTTCCTGCTGGTAGGCAATCCGACGAGCAAGGACGGAGACCGAGGTCAGGTTTAGTTCCTGCCCCTGGAACTCATCCCAGCCAAGGTCGTCAAACAACTCGGGGGCGTTTTGCTGCAGGAAGAGTCCCAGTGTGTCTACCATCTGGCGGTAATCTTCCCACCGGGGGGGTGTCCTTCGTTGCTTGTCCGGTTTTTCTTCCAGGAATATGGCATTTCCCCAGTCGATGACGGACACGCCGCCGGTGGGGTTGTGCCAATAGATATGGTCCAGTTTGACATCATTCCAGAGTATGCCTGTTCGGTGGGAGCGGGCAAAGAGGTCAAAGAGGGAATCCAGCACGGTGATGATTACCCGGCGGGGAAAAGGTTTGTGGTTAATCCGGGACTGATTGAGCATTTCAGCCAGGTTTTCACCCGATGCGGTTTCGCTCACGATAAAGAAATTGGCTGTGCCGGTTGTGAAGTCAGGCGCCTGGTCAAGCAGGCGCGGGGGATGGGCCTTACAGTCGGGCAATCCGTCCAGACGCGCCAGTGCCAGGCCTTCCAGAGCGATCTGACCGGCCTGCCGCTGAAGGGTACCCCCGGTGGCAATCCGGGCAGGTTTCTTTAGCACACCAGTGAATTCCGGATGGTCAACACAGGTGACGGCAAAGACCTCACCGGCATCCCCGCTGCCGATAGGTTTGTCGCTGAGCCGCCATATATTGGTCTTGCCTTGAACGGTGCGTGCCAAATAAATCTCCTCGAATAGAATAACCAAGTCAATTTTACCCATAAAGTATATAAACATGGAGGGAAAGCTAATACTAAGTCTGCCTTATTGTGAAATCTGAAACGTAATAACATAGTTATTTGTGTAAATTATTATGTTATAGTATAATGAATTTATGAAAATTCACCGTGATATATCAGAAAAAATAGAAGAATTGCTCATTCCTGGAAAAGTGTTGGTTCTCTATGGTCCTCGTCAAGTAGGAAAGACTACGCTGGTTAGAGAATTGCAAGCAAAAATGGTCTATCGTAGTAAGTTTTATAGCGGAGATGAATTAATCTACAGTGAGCCATTTTCAATACAAAGTCGTCAAAGCTTTGATGAGCTGGTTGGCGATTCAGAATTGATTATCATAGACGAAGCGCAACGAATTCCCAATATTGGCATCAATCTAAAAATCCTTGTGGATAATAATCCAAAACTTAGGATAATAGCCACTGGTTCAGCTTCTTTTGAATTGGCAAACAAAATTAGTGAACCGTTAACAGGCCGAAAACTGACTTTGACTTTATATCCGGTGAGTTATCGCGAAATGCAGAAGACACGAGGAATTGTCGAGGCGCGTCATTTATTGGAACGGTGGATGATATGGGGAGGATATCCTGAAATAGTATCTATTGATGATCTTGTAAACAGAGAAAGATTGATGAATGAAATTGTGATTTCCTATTTATATCATGACTTGTTGGGATTGGAGGATATCAGGCGATCTAATAAAATCAATGCATTGCTTAAACTGCTGGCTTTTCAAATTGGATCAACGGTTTCTATTGCAGAATTGGCAAGGACACTTGGGCTAAACTTCCAGACTGTACAACGTTATTTGGAATTACTTGAAAAAGTCTTTGTAATATTTCGGGTAGAGGGATTTTCTCGAAACCATAGGAAAGAAATTACTAAAAGCCCCCGTTTCTATTTTTATGATTTAGGTGTCAGAAATTGTGTTATTCAAAACTTTAACCCAATTGACTTACGCAGTGATGTTGGCCAGATTTGGGAAAATTATTTAATGGTCGAACGCCTTAAGTCGAATCAAATCCATGACCGGTTTGGTAACTCCTTTTTTTGGCGCACATATAATCAAAAGGAAATTGATCTGGTTGAAGAAAGACAAGGAAAACTCGTGGGTTATGAATTTAAATATGGGGATGGCAATATTCGAAAAGCTACGAGAGACGAGTTCCTGGAAAATTACCCAGGTTCCAACCTGATTACAATTAATCGGAAAAATTTTGAAGAATTTGTATTATAAGTAATCCTCTACCCAAAGAACTGTAACGCTTTCCGCAAACGGGCTTCAGCATCCCCCTCCTCGTCTTTACCCAGGGACTGCAGTGCTGACTGGGCTTCCACAATGGAATATCCCAGAGCGGTCAGCGCTTCCATCACTTCGGCGTCGACCTCGTCCATGTGTGAGACGGCTTCCAATGGCTCCATGGGTTGGACTTTCCCCTGTAAATCGAGGATAATCTTCTGAGCGGTCTTCTTGCCGATCCCCGGCACCCGGGCGAAAACCTCAGGCTGATCGGCCGCGATCGCCCGTCGAACCGCTTCCGGCGAAAGGGCGGACAAAGCTGCCAGGGCAATCTTTGGTCCAACCCCTGCCACGCTGATCAGATGGATGAATAATTCCCGTTCTTCGGTGGTTTCAAAACCATAGAGGGCAAGCAAATCCTCCCTTACCACCAGGTAGGTATGGAACGCCTTTTTCTGTCCCAGGCGGCAGGCAAGACAATGATCCTGGGTGACATTGACTAATAATCCGATGCCGCCTACATTTACGACCACCTGGCCGTCCAATAACTGGCTGATTTCTCCGCTGATTGATGCAATCATGACTTTATTGTAACAAGTTTTCGGGATTGGTTGTAGATCTCATACAACATGACGGCTGTGGCAACCGCCAGGTTGAGTGAATCGCTCCGCCCTTCCATGGGAATCCGGGCGATTTCATGACAGGTCGCTTCAATTTCACTGGAAAGGCCATGCCGCTCACTGCCCATGAGCAAGGTCAGGGGACGTTGATAGGTGATGGATTGATAGTCTGCGCTGGCATGGTCCGAGGTGCCGACCAGCATCATTTGGGCATTTTGCTGCCAGGTTTGGAAGGCGTGCCACG
>DPKV01000209.1 GCA_003542325.1 Anaerolineaceae bacterium | reverse complement strand
TCACGTTGGAAGGAGCCGGATAACCCAGCCGGGGGTTGAATTTGATCCCCTGCCATTCAGGCGGGTTGTGGCTGGCCGTGCAGATCAGTAATCCGGCTACTTCGTCCGCCGGGAGGTAATCGGTCAGGTAGTACACCAGGGCGGGCGTAGGTGTGTCACGGTTGGCAAAATCCACCTCGAAACCGTTGCCCAGGCAGACTTCGGCGGTCCATTTGGCGACAAGGTCGGCGTTCCGACGGGTATCATAACCGATGATGATCCGTTTCCCGGATAGGTTTTCATGCCCCACAAAATCAGGGACGTCAATGTCATTCAGGTAATCGCAGACCGCCTGGACGACCTGTGTTGCCCGGCGTTGGGTGAAGTCCGCACCCCAGCGTGCGCGCACGCCGGAAGTCCCGAATCGTAAATATTTCCGGTCATAGATCATGCGGAGCAAACCGAGTGCATGCTGGTCGCCAATTAAAAGCGGGTCATGGGTGCGGAGCCGGAAACTGTACAGTCGTTCGTAAATGTTCCCGATCTGGATCACTCGATAGGGCATCCAGCGATGGGGGTCCTGTTGGTAATCCATACTATCAAGCAGGGGCAGGATTTCGTACTGGATGGCTTCCTTTATGTTGTCAAAGACAGGCGCAGTCAGGTATTGTTTTGCCAACCGAATCGCTTCCTGACGGAGAGTGCCGGTCAGGGAGAAGTATTCCCGCTCAATGAGGGTGCGGCGTTCCTGCCCGGCAGCGTCCCTGGCCTTGAATTGTTCCAAACGGTACTGGGTGCCGATTGCACAGACCGTAAGCAGGAGGCTCAGGGCTCTGGACGAGTTGGCATGGTCGTGAGCAATGAGGTCCGGATTAGACAGGAGTTTTTGGTCCAGAACAGCCAGAAAGGCGTGCATGGCGGCGACAGCCGGTTCCCACTCTTCCGGTGTCTCGGCAGTAATCAGGTCCCGGTTTAATGCATTGAAAGTCATCCCAAATTCCGGGATGTCTAAAAGGTCAAAGTTGATAGTCTTTTGGGTCAAAAAAACCTCCGCACTATTTTTGTGAGATATTGATAGGTTTCAAATTAATAACAGTTGCATTTACGTATTAGGCATAAAGATTAATCAAAAGCCTTCCCCTCGAGGAGCGATGCAACGAAGTCCCCGAAGGAGATTAGGGGAAGGTGGCACGAAGTGCCGGATGAGGTGTGTTTTACAAACTTTTTACCTCGTCAGTCCGCTGCGTAGACAGCTTCTCCTCACACCCTGCGGGTGTTCCGCTTTGCTCCAGGAGAAGCCTTAACAAACCTAATGCTTCACTAACTATGAATGAAAAAATATCCGATTTTACTCCAACGTATCAAAAAATTTTCCATTCTGTTTGTTTTCCTGTAACCGGACAAATTTAATTTTACCCGAGGGTACCGAGTATGGTTAAGCTTACTTTTCAGGCCGGGGCACCAGACCGCCGCGGGTGACATTCAGCACTTCAAGGAAACTGCCATCCGGCGTTCCGGTGGCCTGCTGGACCGCTTCACACAGGGCAAAGGCTTTTTCAGCCAATTCAGCTTCTGTATGACGGGTGTCCGCTTCCATCATCAGCCGGACTTTGGGTTCCGTCCCGGAATAACGCAGGTTCAACCGGGTAAGACCCACCAGATCCTTTTCGATGGCAGCTTGCAGGGCCTGCACCTGATCCAGTGTTTCGAGGTCGATCTTTTCAGCCACCCGGGCTGAAGCGATCACCTGGGGGTATTTGTGGATGCTGTCGGCCAGTTCCGCCAGCGTTTCAGCGCCGCTGGCTAAAAAGGTACGGATGAGATAAATCCCTGATCGGATGCCGTCCCCGGTGGAATGTTCACCATCCATGATGATGATATGCCCGGACTGTTCACCGCCCAGGCCAATCTGGTCCGGTCGGTGTTCTTTCGCCATTAAAGCTTGCAGTTCAGCCATCACATACTTGTCGCCGACGGACGTCTCGATGAAATGGAGATCCCTTTCAGCGAAGTAGTTCACAAGCGCACCGTTGCGCATGGTCGTGCTGACAACGGTATTCGCCAGCAGGCGTCCCTGAGAATGGAAGTAATCCGCCAGGATAGCCAGCATATGGTCGCCATCCACCAGGTTCCCGTTCTCATCGACAAAGATCACCCGGTCGGCATCGCCATCAAAGACCACGCCAAAATTGGCATCAAATTTCCGGATCAGTGTGGTCAGGTCGCCTGGTTCACGCCGGACATGCTCCGACCCGGACCATTCGTTGATGTTGGTGCCGGTCGGGGAGGCATGGATCACAACAACTTCAGCCCCCAACCGTGAAAACACTTCCGGTGCGTACCAGGATGCTGCCCCGTTGGCACAGTCCAGTACCAGCTTTATCCCGTGCAGTGAAAGCCCTTTGTGCTCATCGACCAGGTTGTCGACATACAGCTCGCGCATATCTTCCCCGTCGATCCTGCGGCCAAACTGGCTGGCTTCAGCCTGGATCAAGTCCAGAGGACCTTCCAGCAAAACCTCAATCTCCAGTTCAATTTCCTCGCTCAGTTTCTCCGATTGGGCATTAAAGAACTTGATTCCGTTCTCGTTGACTGGGTTGTGGGAGGCGGAGATGACCACACCGGCCTCGGCATTGATCTTGTTGACCATGAAAGCAACCCCTGGCGTCGTGATCACGCCCAGATCGATGACCGTCGTGCCGGCAGCCAGCAGACCGGTGGTAAGCGCGCTTTGCAGCATCTGCCCGGATTGCCGGGTGTCCCGACCGATCACAAATGTCGGATGGGAAGCCGTGCGCGATAGCACTGCGCCGGCCGCATATCCCAGCCGGGTGATGAACTCAGGAACAAGTGGGGTCTGGCCGACATGGCCGCGCACCCCGTCCGTCCCGAAATACTGTCGTTTTTTAGGGGTTTCCATTTTCTTAAATACTCCTGTCCATACGGATAATTTTGTTTTAAGGTCTGTTCTCTCTCTCAAAGATAATGACCTGGATAGGTGTTCCTGAATTTTATTTGATCTGGATTTCAGCGGTCACCGGGAGATGGTCTGATGAGCGCCTGGCAAGGTCGCTGGCTTCAATCCAGCAGCGATAATCAACCAGTCGTTTGCGGGGATAAAAGAAAATGTGGTCAATGGCTTCCGAAATGCCGGCATGGCTTGAGACTTCCTCTTCAGGCTTCAGCCGGACGAATTGGTTTTCTGATTCCAGCAGGTGGGCAATGCAAAATTCCTGCCGCGGGGCGTTGAAATCACCCGTCAGGATGAACGGCTGGTCTGTTTCCAAAATATGCTGTTGTACCAGTTCCAAAAGCTGTCTGACCTGCTGGTCCCGCATGAGATGCGATAGTTCGATCTTGTTCCGGGATAAAGGGGGATGCCGTTCTCCCATCAGGGTGGTCAGGTGGAGGGTTGCAATGAATGGGTGCGGCGGTTGCTGCAGTCGGGTGAGGACCGCAAATCGCGGTTCCGTATCCCGGTTTCCCTGGTAAACAGGCGGTTGATAGAGCGGAATATTCCGAGGTTTGCCCGGTTGTTCAGGGTTCCCCAAACGGCCGAAAGGAATCCGGGATAAAACGGCGTTTCCTTTTGACCAGTTTTGCCAGTCATTGAAAATTCCCTCGACCATGACTTCTTTTTTCACCTGAAGATGGGTATCCATGGATACGGTTTTGCCGAAATAGGCGGATAAATATCCGCCGGATTCCTTGATTTCATCCAAAAGGGTGTGGGTAACACCATCCGCATCCACAAATTGTGAGACTTCCTGCAGGCAGAGCACGCTGGGATCGATTTGTTTGACCAACTGTCTCAAAGCTTGCAGACGCGATTGACGGGTCGCATTCTGGGAATCTTCAAACGCCTTTTCTCCCCCGCTGATATTCAGGGTGGCTACCCGTAGAGTCAGTGGGGTCATAAGCTGCCCTTGCCTGATTGAGTCTTTGACATAAACGAAGAAGATTGACATCCCATAGCGCTTTCATTATACCAATGAACGCTCTATGTTATCCCTCAGTGCGTACCCATCGCAGGGCAATCGTAAAGTTATTTGTTTCAGTTTATTAAATTCCGTACACTCCATAAAGCACCCCTTCCCGCCCTTCGGGCACCCTTCCCCTGGAGCGAAGCGGAATACCCGAAGGGTATAGGGGAAGGGCTGGGGATGGGGTTGCTTATTGACAATAGCATGCAGAAATCTCTTAGGTGTACTTTGTGATTGCCCTGATTCCCATCAAAACCGGCCCATTCCGTCATGGTAAAATGAAATTCAATCCAGCCCTCGGAGTTGAAATGCTGGAAGAATTCCAACCAAAAACTGAACCGATCTTTGACAGGGATGAAGAGGCCCATCTTCGCCAGCCCCGCAATTTAAAGGAGAAGTTTGTTAACTTCTACTACAACGCTGTACCGTATTTTACGTTAAATCTGGTCTGGTGTGCGCTTTCCCTGCCCGTTGTGACGATCTTTCCCGCTCTGGGTGGGTTGTATTATGCCGTGCTGCAAATGAGCCAGGATGGCAGTGCGGACGGCGGTACGGTGTGGGAAGGGTTCAAAAAATTTGGATGGTTGAGTCTCCGTTGGGGGGTGCTGGTCTATGGCCTGGGAGCGGTTCTGGTGTTGAATATCTGGTTCTATTTCAACCTGGACCAGGCCTGGGCCATCTTTGCTTTGTCCGGCGCAGTTGTTTTCCTGCTCATTTGGATTGCCATCAACCAATTCAGCTTTCCGATTTTATTGCTGCAAGAAGAGAAAAAAATTATCCTGGCCATCCGGAACGGTTTTATTATAGTCATGCGAAAGCCGCTGGTGGCGCTAAAGGTAATAGCGCTCAGCCTGTTGATCTCTGCGGTTTCAATTCTGCTTCCCCCGTTGTGGATTTTTATTTCTATGGCCTGGATTATCAATATTCGCACCCGGACGGCCATTAAAGTGATTAAAACACTTCAGACGCCGGATGAACCAAAGGACACAGTTTGAACTGTTTATCGTGGGGGTAATGTGCGCAATTTAACCCGCTAACCGCGCGATAAGGACATCCAGGGCCAGGTCTACCGGCAT
>DPKV01000208.1 GCA_003542325.1 Anaerolineaceae bacterium | reverse complement strand
CACCTTTACCGGGGGCAGCAAAGCCGCCAGCGCCCGTGCAGCCGTGGACATAGCCGTGCCGCGTTCGCCGCGGATCAGCACGCCGCCGATCCGGGTATCGATCGCGTTCAGGATCAGGGCGCGCCGCATGCGCTGTTGGCCGACAACGGCGGTAAAGGGGTAAATCGCTCGCATAAGGGACATAGGGTTAGATTTCTCCAGTGCCAATACAGTGTACCACGGTGCCCGCGTGAAGAGCAATAACCTGTTGACCAGTTTACAGGTGCCAGGCGATTAGGTATTAGGAATTAGTAACCAGGGATTATTAACTAACAAACCACGCGTTTTCAGTAAATAATTCTATTTCTTCTGGTTTTATCACTTCTTCAGCTTCTGAAGCATCTGCTACCAAAATTTGTGATACATCTAATGCCCTAATTAGATCATGACTTGATATCCACATGTTTTCCCAAAGTTTTGATGGTTTTTTATTCACGATTTTACAAATAGGTTCTTCGCTGGAAAACTGTAAACCAACCTCCTTTGGTTTGGTTACTCGTTGTAACCAAACTTCAAGATAGCCATTATTTGGTACACGAGTCATCTTTTTATGAACTTTAGTCCATAACTTCTGTTTTTCATCAACAGTGCTGGCACGTGAGATTAAGTAACTCATTATTCCAGCAACGGCAGGAATAGAGCTAGGAGAAACATATGCAATATCCGTCAGAATAGCGACCAAAACTTCTAGGTTATCAAATTTATAATTTACTTTAGAAATATCCTTATGAAAATTACTTAGTAAACGACGAAGTGCCCCACTATTTGGAAAACGCAGTCCAAAACCATGTAACCGCAATAGTTGTTTCTGAATAGAAATAGCGTCTGTTTCCCCTTTTTCCTCCAAATCTATTCCCGCCAGTTTGTCAGGTTTTACTGACTCTTCAACAACATTCCTACTTAATCTGGTTTTAGATGCCCCCAGCCTCATGCCAACAGGCCTCAATTGTTCACTAATTACCTTTAAAATATTTTCGGCAAGTTCATCATTATTTGTAAATATACGATAATCATCCCTGTATCTAAGAATACGAAAATCATCTACAGTGGCTAACTCTGAAGAAATCTGCTCATCAATATACCCAAGAACAAGCTCTGCAAGAAAATCCATCAACACAGAACCTTGAGAAATTCCATTTGTCTGCCCATATCGGCCAGCACGAATAAATGTATCAATCATGTTTCCTAAGAGATGAGGATCATTCTGTCTATCCTTACTTTCTTCAAGTCCATGAAGTGCCCAAGCAATGCTATGTGTATATAATGACCCATAACAATCTGTCACATCAGTATGAAGAATATGACTAAATTCCAGTGAATAAATGATGGATTGTTGTTCGACTTGCTGCCACCATTTTTCTATTTGTTTCGCCTTATCCTTTTCTTCATCAAGGGATATAACAGGATCACTACAACAGTCAACGGCTCCATATTTAAAATCCTTAAACCGTTTTTGGAATAAACACCAATTTTCAGGTTTACAAATTAAATCAACCAAGGAGATATAAATAGCAGGATGGATAAATTCCAAAGGTCGCCAAGCGAAATTCCCATCCTTGTTTGAAAGAAAGGAATAATTTACTCCAGGAATATTTTTGGGGTTATTGGCTTGAAATGCTCTGAAGTAATTTCCATTTAACACTAAATCTACTGCATGTAAAACTGGCTCAAAGTCTAAATAATTTGGAATATCATTATTAAAATAACTACTACCTTTTAGAAAATGTGCTCTTGCGTCTTCACACGTCAGATCAATAATTTTCTCCATATGTTCATCCCCGAGTCGTATAAAGGAAATCTTATCTAATTTGAGAATTTCTAGGAATAATGAAAAATGAGGATTCGATGTTTTTACCACCTAAAAATTTATTAAACTCATTTGGATAGATTGGATCATTCTTATTCTATCATTTCTTCTCGTTCTTTCATGACAATGCATACAGCTAATTCATCTACTTCCATCATTACTGAATCTCCCCTCATCCGGCGCTTCGCGCCACCTTCCCCTGCACCCTTCGGGTGTTCCGCTGCGCTCCAGGGGAAGGCTTAATTCTCGCAAATTAAAGTTAGCCCCTTTTGGAATTGATTGATGCCTGATTCCTAATACCTAATCGCCTAATTGCCTAATTCCCATTCACTTTTCACCATTCTCCATCCCCCAACATACGTTACAATACTTCCATGGACTGGCACATCTACGGACATGACTGGGCGGTGAACCTGCTGCGGGCCCACGCGGCCGGCGGCAGCCTGCGCCACGCCTACCTGCTGGCTGGGCCGGAAGGCGTCGGCCGGCGGACACTGGCAACGCGTTTCGCCCAGGCGCTGAACTGCACCAATCCCCCTGAACCCGGTGCGTTCTGTGGGGAATGCCGGGAATGCCGCCAGATCGGTGCCCTGGCCCACCCGGACCTGAGCCTGCTGGCCCCCACCGAAGGCCACAAGGACATCCTGATCGACCAGGTGCGCGGCCTCCAGCACACCCTGGCACTGGCGCCATACGCCGCCAAGTACCGGATCGCGCTCATACCCGATTTCCAACTCGCCAACCCTCAGGCAGCCAATGCGCTGCTTAAAACCCTGGAAGAACCCCCGGAACGCGTGGTCATGCTCCTGACCGCGGATGCTTTGGAACCCCTCCTGCCGACGATCATCTCACGCTGTGAGGTCATCCGCCTCCGGCCCGCCGCCATCACCGACGCGGCAGCTTACCTTCAGTCCGAAAAAAAGCTTTCCCCGGAACAGGCCGGTCTGCTGGCGCACCTCACCAGCGGGCGGATCGGTGCAGCCATCCGCCTCGCCGATGACCCGGACGCATTAGCAAAACGCCGGGAACATCTGGAAACCTTTCTGGAACTGCTGTCCGCCCCCCGGCAGGACCGCTTCAAACTGGCGGAACGGCTGGCAAAGCCCTCCGACATCGCCCGGGCCAATGCCGGCGAGGTCATCCCCCTCTGGCTGTCCTTTTGGCGTGATGTCTTCGTCCGTGCCTCCGGTGCAGACCTGCCGCTGGTCAATCTTGACCTGGAACCGCAGGTGGACCAGGTCGCGGTCATGGTCAGCCCCCCGGCGGCGCGGGCGCTGGTGATCGTCCACGAAGAGGCGCTGGACCAACTGGATGCGAATGCGAACGTCCGTTTGCTGCTGGAAGCATTAATGCTGCGCTGGCCTTTCCTCTCCCCCATAGCTAAATAAAATCAGCTCTGTTTGTTTAAGCCTTCCCCTGTCCCCTTCGGGGATTTCGTCGCTTTGCTCCTTCAGAGAAGGTGGCACGAAGTGCCGGATGAGGTGTATTGTTACGACTTTCCACCTCATCAGTCTGCTACGCAGACAGCCTCTCCTCACACCCTGCGGGTGTTCCGCTTCGCTCCAGGAGAAGCCTTAACATTCCTTATATTTTCCCAACTCTGAGTGATGAATGCTGGAAATTTACTAAAACACATCCAATAATTTCCCCATTCTGATTTTTGTTTCGAAACTCAGGTTGACCGGACCTACTCTTCGCTGACCCGGTAAATCTCCAATTCCGAAATGCGGACCGTCATGACGCTGCTCGTAACCGTCCGGGCGAAGAACCCCAAATCCCCGCTCCGGCCGTTCGCGACCTTTTCTTCAAACTGGAAGGTGTCATTGATGTAAAGCTGGAACACTCCACCGCTGGCATAAAGGCCGATCCGATTCGTGGCCGGCGCGCCGGGCTGGATGCGGCTGGCGCTTTCCCAGTCATGCACCACCACCAGCACCCCGCCCTGCACCAGTTCCAGGCGGACCTGACCCGCACAATTCAGCAGCAGCCGGTAATAATCCCCTTCCGCCTGCCGCCAGAACACCACACCGTATTGGTCATTCGCCTGACATAACGTCGTCTGGACGGTCAGTTCCAAATAGAATTGCGAGGAAATGGTATGCTGACTGAGACTGAACAGATAGACGCCTTTCAGGGCTGGGGCCAGGGTCAGGGATTCGTTGCCATAAGCCACATTCCCGGAAGTGCTGATGGGCGTGTTCCAGAGGGACTGGTCCGTGAAGTCATCCCTCACCCGCAGTTCCGTCACACCGTCGGGACTCCCGGCCAGCGTGGGCTGGGGTGTCGGACTGGGTTCGGGAATAAAGGTCGGGGTAGGCGTCGCCGGGAACCAGTCAATGGTCGGGGTCGGCGTCAGGGTCTGGGTGGGTGTGGCTGTTGGCTCCAAAGGCCCGGGGGGCAGAAGAATATCACAGCCCGCGCTAAAGACCATCAGACCGATGACCAAAAGTCCCAATCCAACATGCACCTTTTTTGTTTTCAAATTCAGTTTGCCCATAATACGAACATAATTATATAATTAAAGAGAGTTCCTTCCAACGCGTCTCGCCTGGTGGTATTTTTCAGAGATGTTATAATCCTAAAACAAAGTGAAAAGACGCATATGAAAAAACTTACCTTAATACCGATAATTGCCGTGCTGCTCCTTTTGGGGATCCTGTTGGTTACGGTGCCCCAGGGAGTCATTGCAGATCCGCTTTCTCAATCATCATACCAGACCCCGACGCCAAATGCGGATGGGCAGATCATCTACACCGTTGAGGAAGGCGATAACTGCACCCGGATTTTCCTGTTAACCGGTGTCTCCATCGAGAATATCATTCTGCTGAACAATCTGGATGAAGATTGCAGCATTTCACCCAGCCAGCAGTTGCTCCTCGCAACCGTCGCCCCGGCCACAGCCACACCGGAAGGTCCGACGCCAACGCCCACCCAGGCGCCACCCACGCCCACCCCCTTTGCAGGGACGGCCAAGGTTTGTGTTTCCCTCTTTGAAGATCTGGACGGCAACCAAATGCGGACGACCGGTGAATTCTACCTGGCCGGCGGCGTGGTCAGCATCAACAACCGGGAGGGATCGTTTTCACAGACCTGGAACACCATTGGCGGCGATCCGGACCTGGTGGAACTGAACTGCCTTGAAAATGTTTCCGAGGGTGAATACAACCTGAGTATGGGTATTCCTGCTGGCTATAATGCCACGACAACCTTGAATTACGCACTGACCGTGACAGCCGGGGATACCGTGATGGTTGATTTCGGCGCACAGCCCAGTTCCCAGGTCAGTCCTACCGAGGACGTCACCCAGGGAGAAGGACGATCTCCACTGTTCCTGATCATTGGGTTGTTCCTGCTGGCAGGCGGTGCGGGGTTGGCCTTCTTCTTCATCCGGTCCCGGCAAAACTAGGGTTCAATCCGCCCTTCGCTGCTCTTTCCAGACATCCCCCTCAGTGTGGTATCCATTGGCTTCCCAAAAGCCCAACCTGTCCACGTGTAAAAATTCAAGGCCGCGCAGCCATTTGGCGCCCTTCCAAAGGTAGACATCCTTCAGGTCTTCCCTTCCGGGGATGGACCCCACCACGCTGCGCAGCGGAAACCCGCGGGCAGGCGTGAGCGGCTGACCGTCGTAGTGCGTCGCCAGGATGAAGTTGTCCTGAAGGGCTACCTTCAGCGGGAGGTTCGTGGTATAGCCGTATTCCGCATGCTGCATCACGAACCGCGCTGTGGGTTTGGGTTTGATCCAGCCTTCTGCCACCAGCCTGCCTAAGGAGATTCCATCCCAAACCGTGTCGAATTTGGTCCAGCCCGTCACGCAATGCAGATCAAGGTGGATGGATATCCGGGGCAAGGTTTGCATCTGATCCCAGGTCCACACCACAGGTTCTTCCACCTCGCCCCAAATTCGGAAATCCCAGGTTGCCGGATTGAAGCCTGGTATGAGGCCGGTGTGCAGGGTTGGAAAACCGCTGCTTAGGGATTGGCCTAGGGGAAGTCTGTCTCGATCCACTCGCGGCTCCTTACGGGAACTTCAGACTTTGTCCCGGCTGCAACACGTGCGCTTCTGCTTCTGTTTCCGCCTGCACCTGAGCCGCCCAGGCATTGGCATCCTGATTAATCAGGCTAAATGTGTTGTAATGGATAGGGATAACATGTTGCGGACGGAGGAACTTTACCGCCCGGAGGGCATCCACCGGACCCATGGTGTAATTATCGCCAATGGGGATCACGGCCAGGGTCAACCCTTCATCCCCGATCAACGCCATGTCGCCAAAAAGCCCGGTGTCACCGGCCATGTAAATCTTTTCACCTGCCTTTGTGGTCAACAGGAACCCGGCCGGGTTACCGCCATCACTGCCGTCAGGCAAAGCTGAACCGTGCAGCGCCATCGTTAATTTGAGATAACCAAAGGGATAGGTAAACCCGCCCCCAATATGCTGACCGTGAACTTTGACGCCTTTCTTTTCCAGCCAGGTGCAAATCTCGGCGTTGGCAATCACCGTTGCTCCGGTTCGATGAGCGATCTGAACAGTGTCACCAACATGATCACCATGCCCATGGGTAACCAGGATATAGTCAGCCTCTATTGTATCTGCGTCCTCTGTCGCACTGGCATTCTGACTCAAATAAGGGTCCACA
>DPKV01000092.1 GCA_003542325.1 Anaerolineaceae bacterium | reverse complement strand
CAGCTCTACGAACTTCATCTGGATGGTGTATCCTGTCAATGAACCCTATTGATTTCCAGACTCTGATTATCTATAATCAGGCTAACAGTGATTGTTGGAGGAGAAGTGATGGCGCATTCATTATTAAAAAAACATTTTTTACTGATTCTCAAAACAAGGGGGAACAAGAAGGCGCAAAGCCTCATTGAATATGGCTTGATTATTATATTGATAGCTGTTGTCATCATTACAGTGCTTGGATTACTTGGCGTTCAGGTAAATACGCTTTATGAAAATGTGATTAATTCTTTTCCCGAGTCATGATTAAAAAATTATCCTGATTTTAAACTCGTTCAAGATACAATAGACGCAGATCTTAAGTCATGTTATAGGTCGTACATTTACTAAACATTATTAATATTCTCTAATTATATAAATAATATACAAAATATTGACTTATGACAGAGAATGTTTATAATGGAACCATAGTCATATTTATCAGAGGAGGTTTATTGTGTTGTACCAGATGGTTTTACAAGCAAAGGCATTCTTAAGCACATTGACGATTCGAGACGAAAAGGCCCAGGGATTAATTGAATATGCATTGATTATTCTTTTGATCGCCATTGCTGTAATCGTTGTTCTTACTGCCTTGGGCGGCGGGATTCAGGGTGTCTTTACGAACATCACTAATGAGCTCGACGCGGCTCAATAGTGAACAAATTTCTGTCAGCAAGATTTCATTCCAACAAAGTCTCTGGCAACAGAGACTTTGTTGGAATGAGCGGTAAAAATTAAAGTAGAATAATTAATAACCTCATCGATATTCCGATTGAGGTTATTTATTTAATCTGATACAATAATTGGTATCATACGAGTCGTAAAAACCCCTATTGGATTTATTTTGTCATTGATGTTTCATTGCTTCACCGCCTCAATTTATCCCGGGTAGGAGGAGTTGAAGTGAATGTGGTTTAATCAATCACATCGTTTATTGGCTGTCTTTCGATCTGCAATTATTGTGATCGTTTTCTCCATTTTGTTTGGTGTTTGCTTTCCCGCGTCTGTATCCCAGGATGTGTCAGCTCAGACAGTCTCCACGTGCCTCAATCGCGTCAATATTCCTATAAGTGATATGCATTGGGTTTATGTCCCCGAATCGGCCGATCAACTCTATACGGAAGAGAAATACTACTTTCTGGCTGGACAGCTCATCTCACATCATATCGTTGACGCGAGCGATTGTCCTTCAGGCGGGTTAATGCTGAATGGGTATGCTAATGCATGTGGCATGGAGAAGGCTTTCCAGACGGTCATCGTTGTTCAAAATATGTTAAATGAACCCATCCTGCAGGCATGGGAAGATGTCGGCGTTCCTCCGGTTCTCCTTAAACAACTCATCGCCAACGAAAGCCAGTTCTGGCCATCGCAATATTCCCTCTTCCATTATGGGTTTGGTCACATAACCAATATTGGGATCAGGAATGCTGTTCAATGGAATCCCAATTTATACAGCAAAGTATGCCCTGAATCAGAGGACGGGTCCTGTGTGACGAATATCAGCGCCGCCTACCAGATCCTTGCTTCGCTGATCAATACTTGTGACACATGCGAATTTGGGATTGACCCATATATGGCGAACAGGAGTGTGGACATCCTGGCAGAATCATTGCTCGGGTACTGTTATCAAACTGAGCGGCTCATTGTCAATGCGACTGGCTGGCATTCCAGCATTGCAACGGATTACGCCACAATCTGGAAATTAACGTTAATGGACTATAATGCGGGCTCACAATGTGTATATGACACGCTTGTCTCGACATTTGAGGCGACGCAGGGCCCAATGAATTGGTCTGATATTTCTGCTCATGTCTCAGGCGATTTATGCGTTCGCGGAGTCTATTACGCTAATCAGATTACGACAAAAGTATTTGATTTTCCGCCTTCTGATTAAAATTCTTTTCTCCCCCAAATACTCTCGCCTGAACAATAACGCATTTATTTTAATTTTTTACTTTAAATTTATTTATCCAGAATTTAAACTATAGCCTAGTATCCTTTAAATGCTTATTGTGAAGGAAAACGGTAAAGCCAGATGCAGCAAAAGGGATTAAATATTTAATCTTATCCCGACCATGCTTATTAACCTGAACTCTGGTAACCCATTTACCAAAGTTCTTTTCGTCTTTTGAAGTCAGCGTTCAGGTACCTACATTGGATTAGATTGCGGAATATTATGCTCGGAAAACTGAATCACAACCATAAAAAAAAGAGATCAAATCCTGGTCAGGCATTAGTTGAGATGGCAATTATGTTGCCTTTTTTACTGGTGATGATCATTACTGCAGTAGAGCTGGGTCGATTGTTTTTTACGAAAATTGTTTTGACCAATGCCGCCAGGGAAGGTGCGTTTTATCTTTCCATGCACCCCGCAGATTATGATATTGGCACGGGAAATGCACAATACACAACGCTTGCAGCTCAAGCTGAGGCGATGAGTTCAGGAATCTCAGATATTACTGTGACTGTTACACCGGTGAATTGCTGTAACAAAGGCGAATACAGTGTAATAGTAACTGCTGAAACCACAGTGGATGATTTGTTAATTCTCGGGTTCCTTGATGATGTTTTTACTATATCCGCGACCGAATATGAAGGGTATGTCCTTAGCTCTTCAGTGGAAATGTTGGTCCAATGAAAATGAAAAGAAATAGTAAAGGCCAATCCCTTATCGAGTTTGCTCTCCTGTTACCTTTATTACTGATTTTGGTAATGGGTTTATTTGATATCGGTCGTGCGGTTTTTTATTACTCAGTATTAAATACCGCTGTTCGAGAAGGCACCCGATATGCGATTGTTCAATCTTACTGCAAGTATACATATGATAAAGGTGCCTGTACGGGCGGAGACCTTGACACTTATCCGGTAGTCTGTGGAGAGGAAAATGCATTAGCGAATACAGAGATTTGCGATGTGATCATAACTCACCTCTTCAGTATTCCTGAACTTTCCACCAGCACGATCACAATCGATCACATTGTATCGGTTACGAATGACCCCATGGTGAGTATTGATATTGATTATTTATTCAACCCCGTCACCCCAGGATTAGGATTAATCAGCAATTTAACCCTTCATGTCAATTCACAAATGCTCTTGACGCCCATAGCGATAGAATGAATTGGGAGACCTCAATGAAAGACAAAATAAACAAACGACATTTGGAAAAAGGCCAGGTTATTCCTCTGGTGATATTGTTGATGGTTGCAATTGTTGGCATGATTGCACTTCTTCTCGATGGTGGGATAGTTATGTCAGATAAGCGAATGGCGCAAGCCGCGGCTGATGCAGCGGCCATGGCCGGCGCGAGTGAACTATGTTATTCCACCGGGGCAGATCCATTGGAAGTGGCCAGAAATTTTGCAAATGCAAATGGGGCTACGTCTGTTGATGCTCAATACGTCGGCAATTATATTTCAGTGAGAGTGACAATAACGGGAGAATCCTATTTTTCGAAATTATTCAATCAGGATGAACTCACAGCGGTTGCCGATGCAACTGCCGGATGCTTCCCACCGAAAGGGAACGCATTAATGCCTATTGCCTGGTCTTGTCGCCCACCGGTGGGTGGAGAGGTTTTTGATGCCGGTAAAGGCTGCCAGATCACCAGCCTGGATTGGGAGAATTTACTGCGGCCCCTGGTCAATGGTGAAGTATCAACAATTTCGATTCCTGGTAATAATGGGCTGTTTGAGACAAGTGGTTTTAGTATCGTTAATACTTCAACAGGAGTACCTCCAGCTCAAATTTACATTATTATGGATGAAATATCCACCAACGAAGAAACGTTATGTAAAGAGGATTTGGATCCGAGTGACCCCCTTTATGACACGGCCATTACGTGTGATTTGGATGGCAACGGGAAGATGGATATCGAAGGCGCAGGAAATCGGGGCTGGCTTGACCTGAGCGGTGGAGGCGGCGGGGCTGCGGAAATCCGGCAATGGATCAGGTATGGTTTTGATTCAGTGATTTTTCCCCACACCTGGTTATCCGGTCAACCCGGTCAACAGAACAGTAACTTCCAGGCGATGAGGGATTATCGCGTGGGTGATATTGTCCTGATTCCGGTTTTTAACGCCATTTGTGATGACAAGGATCCCCTGACAAATGCGGCTTGCATGGCAGCAGCTCATGCCTCTCCATTCCCGGCGGAACCAGCCTCAGGTGATACAGCAGTCTCCGATAAGAAACCGATGTTTCATATCATTACTTTCACACCCTTTTATATCACCTGCGCCCATGTAAAGCATTCAGAATATTGCCCAGGTTTTGAACTTGCCCAGGCGATGAATCCGGATCCAAAGCACCCCGGAAAATCTACAATCGGTGACAATGTTCCTGCAATCGAAGGATTTTTCCTTGAAAATGTAGATCTCGCGTTAGATGCTTCCCAGATATGTGATGTCAATTTGGGTAATTGTACTGTATCACTGGTGGATAATTAGCGAAGGCAAATTAAACCAGTAAAGGCTTACAGAGTTGAAAACGACAATAGGCAGCAGATTATTCGGTCGAGTTTGTTAGAGTGATGAGGTTTAGTGTTTGAATTACTGGTTGATCGACTTTCAAGTGCATTAGGGAGTTTCTGGCTATGAGTGCTTCACTCAGGATGAGCAGTAATTATTGTTATTCCCTGTTGCTAAGTTAATGAAAAGGAGATCGAAATGGTAAGGCGTCATACTCAAAAGAAATATGAATATGGACAGGTATTACCATTGATACTACTGGTCATGGTGGTCATTATTGCTATGGTCGCGCTGATCCTGGATGGGGGTGATGTAATGGCAAATCGCCGGACCGCCCAGGCCGCCGCGGATGCCGGCGCATTAGCCGGGTCTCAACGTGCATGCACTGGGTTCAGTGATGCAAAGACAGTCGCTGAGGCATATGCTGCGAAGAATGGCGCGACAACTGCGACTGCGACCGTTATTGGCACCTCAGTTACAGTGGATGTATTAGTTGAGAACCCGTCATTTTTTGGAAATATCTTTGGTCAGGACACGCTTACGGCCTCAGCGACTGCCTCGGCTGGTTGCTACGGCGTGAGTGGGAAATCGGTGGTCCCTTTAGCCTGGCGTTGCTTGCCGCCGGATGGTATTGGCCCTTATAATCCAGATTATGGATGCAAGATGCAAACATTGAGCTGGAAGGACGAGCTTCAACCTTTGCTCGAAGGGCAGACTGTTGAAATAAGTAATTTTACGGGAACCCACGTCAGTGATTATTACATGAGTGGGACGAATATCATTGATTCCTATGGGAGCACCCGCCCCCCTGAGCAGATCTATATCGTGATCACGGACGATAAGATTTGTTTCGAGGATAGCGGCGACCCAAATGATATTATTTGTGATATCGATGGTGACGGTAAAAGGGATATTAAAACGGGGGGGGACCGTGGATGGTTGTATCTCACGGCTGACACCAGTAATATCTCGGATTGGGTGGACGATGGCCCTCATCCAAATATTAATCTCGAACCGCATGTCTGGCTTTCAGGGAAAAGCGGTGTTGAAACCGACGTCTATATCAAAATGGAAAATAGCGGATTTGCGGGAGCAGTTGTATTGATCCCCATTTACAATACGTATTGTGAAAATTCGCCTTTGGTTGACCCGGCATGCATAGCTGCCGCCCACGCTTCTCCACCCTGGCCGCTATTCACAAGCCTTGATGATTTTTCCGAGATGAAGAATCAAAGTCCGTATTACCACATTGTTGCCTTTGCGCCTTTTTACGTCTCATGTGTCGATAAGCAGGGTAATTGTCCGGGTTATCAATACGCGGTTTCTATGGATCCCAACCTGGACAAGAAGTCGCCGGTCATTGAAGGGTATTTCATTTCTGACTTTGATGTTCAACCGGATATGGATCAGGGCTGTGTTTTCGATATTGGTAATTGCGTTATTTCATTATCTAATTAATTTTGTCAGGAGGGTTCCTTGTCCAAGAAAGCCAAACCTATATTTATCATACTCGCGGGATTGATTCTTGTCGCCATTGGTATTTTTGCCAGTCTATTGTTGATCAGACGTTCACAGGCGGCACAGGTTTCACAAGAAGTCAATGTGGAAGTTGTGAAGACAACCGTCGTGGTGCTTACAAAAGACCTTTTTCTGGGTGCCAGGATCGAATCTGCTGATGTGACACTTGCCAGTGTCCCGATTGAAATTGCACCTCGTGACGTGATGACAAACCTTGAAGATGTGGTTGGGAAGATTGTCAAAACCGATCTGGTCCAGGGAGAAATGGTTTTATTGCACAACCTGGCCGATCCGACGAATAACACCTATGATTTGAGCTTTGTTTTGGCAGACGATCATGTCCTGATGGCATTCCCTGCTGAAGATCTGTTAAGCCGCGAGAACATGGTCAAGCGTGGTGATATTGTGGATATTTTTGCAACTTTCACAGAAGAAGTCAAAACGGTTGGGGACACCGGGACACCGGATGAAAATGCGGAACCGGAATTACGAACATTTACAGTTGACACAATGCAGAATTTGAGTATTACCGCTCTGATCCTTGAAGTTATTCAAGGAGATTCGGACCCTGCCCTTTTGGGGACTGGTGGCGGCACCACAACGACTGCACCTGACATCAGAGCTTACTTGCTGGCATTGGATCCTCAGGACGCCTTAATATTAAAACATTTGAAGGATACTGATGCAACCTTTGACTTTGTATTACGGTCACCAACATCAAATCTTCAATTTAACCTTACACCGGTAACAGAAGAATATATTATTGAATTTTATGGGCTTGAGATATTGCCTTAAAAGTAGAGGAAAGTTAAATTATGCCGAAAAATGCTGAAACCGTTAGTATTCTCCTGGTATCGAAGAATCCCTCCCTGATTGAGACCACCCGGGAAGACCTGGCTGAAGAAAAAATATTTAATCTGATCGGGAGGGAAGTCACTCCTGCGGATCTTCTTTTGACAATATCAAAGACTCAACCCGATATCGTTCTGTTGGATTTTGAATTTCAGCCTCAACCCTTTGATCTTGTGGATGAGATCGCCACGAAGTTCCCGGCATGTGCGGTAGTCGCGATCCTGACTGAATCTGAGATGGTCAATTTAGACCGGGTGGTCCTTTCAGGGGCAAGGGCGTTTGTGAAGTATCCTTACCAGCCCAGAAAGTTAGTGATCACCATTAAGCGTGTTATGGAACTGCTGGAGCGCAATAAAATTTCGCCAGAAGAATCGTCGGAACCCGGCGAGGTTTATCTAAATACCAGAAACACTTTCACGGTCTTTAGCCCCAAAGGGGGAGCCGGGACCACGACCATTGCCACAAACCTGGCGATCAGTATCCATAATGCCACCAAGGCAGATGTATTGTTAATTGATGGGAAACTTGCATTCGGGCACATCTCATTATTCCTGAATTTGTTGACTGCGAATTCAGTGATTGATCTGATAGCCCATGCCGGTATGCTGGATCAACAATTAATCAGGCAAGTGGTCGTTCAGCACATTTCAGGAATCCATGTCTTGCCAAGCCCAAATACGATCACTGAAGCCCAGGGTATTGTACCTGAGAACCTCTTTACCGTGATACAGGGGTTGCAGCAGGTATTTCCTTACGTCATCATTGATGGCGGGAATAGCCTTAATGACAACTCGGTAACTTATATGGATTCATCTGATAAGATCCTGATAGCCTTCAACCCTGATTTGGCTTCAATGCGAGATGTGCGCCAATTTATGGAAATATCAACGACTTTGTCCTATGATAAAGAAAAAATATTGTTCCTTCTTAACCTTACTGGTCGCAAAGCGGATGTGAGGTCAGAGGAGATAGAAAAGATACTCAATATTAATATTTTTGGCTCAATCCCTGCAGATGACGAGTTCGCTCTAAGCAGTCTAAATGAGGGTGTGCCGATGGTTGTAAAGAAACCGCGGCACCAAATCTCCAGGGCGTACTCGAAAATCGCCAAAGCCTTGCTTGACAATATTCAAGCGCCTAAAGCTGGAAAAGGAACCAGATAAGTGAAAATTACCAGAGGCTTTGCGAACTATATAAAAGTGGTTACCCAGTCAAGGGAGGGATAAATTGATTTTGGATTCAATAACCCTCATCCTTATTGTTGTTTGTGGAGCTTCCCTCCTGGGTTTGATCCTGATTGTTGTTTGGTTCTCCAGAAATAAATCTGTTTCGGAAAAAGAGGGGAGAATTTCGCGTTTTGTGACCTCCTCCTTAGAGGAAAGTGAAAAACCCAACTCACACAAGGTCACACGGAGTTCGCAGCAGCAAAGGATTGGGAAACTTAGGGATTGGGTCAATAATTCATTGAGTAGTATTTCATCTGATAAATTACAGATGAAACTATCCAGCGCCTATTGGGAGATGACGGATACCGAATATATTTTGGTTCGATTCATAGCCACTATCCTTGGCTTTTTCATGGCCTGGTTGGTCTTTGGGAACATTCTGGCTGGAATGTTCCTGGGTGTCATTGCTTACCTGGTTCCGCCTATTTTACTTGACAGGGCCATTGCCAATCGCCAGAAGAAATTTCAGAACCAATTGTTGGATGTATTAATCCTCATCAAAGGAGCGGTACAGGCAGGTTACAGCTTGATGCAAGCGTTGGACCTGGCTGTAAATGAAATCCCCGCCCCGGCCTCTGAGGAGTTTGGCAGGGTGCTGCATGAAAACCGTTTAGGGATCACGATGGAAAGCGCCCTTATGAACTTGTCGGAAAGAATGGAAAATGACGAGCTGCATATTGTCGTCACAGCGATCATCATCAATTCACAGGTGGGTGGTAATCTGTCCACAGTGTTGGAATCAGCCATATCCACCATCCGTGACCGGATGCATTTATTCGGGGAAGTGAAGGCGCTGACATCGTACTCACGATTTGTCGGCACCTTCCTGACATTGATGCCATTTATTGCCGGCTTGGCGATTTTTATGTTCTCTCCTGATTATTTTGATTCCGTTAAAACTTCCGGGCTGACCCAAGGGATCTTTGCAGTGGCATTTGTAGGTGTAATCATTGGGAACATTTGGGTCAGGAAGATTGTGAATATCAAGGTCTAATGAAAGGATCGTCATCTGTATGTTTAGCGATCAGTCATATATCATTTTAGGAGTGGTTGGAGGCGTCTTTGGTTTGGCGATAGCCATTTATGGGATCGTATCTGGAATTATGGGGAAGAACCAGATGTCCTCCAGAATAGATCGGTTTGTCACCTCTGATGCCTATTCTCAGGATTTTCTAGGCGATCAAATAAAAAACCAGGTCATCCCTCGGGAAATTAGTGGTTCATTATTCAGTCGCACAATCATCAATTGGATTAAAAAAATCCTTAATTTCTTTGGTAAATTCACACCCGCAAAGCAGGCCGCAGAAATTGAGCATTTACTGGAAATTGCAGGCAATCCGGGCAATTTACGGGCAGGTGATTTTTATGCGATCAGGTTTCTACTATTAATCGCATCATTTGTCGTCGCTTTTTTGATCAATCGAGATTTCAAGAACATTGACACACAAAACCTTATGTTCGGTGCGGGTGTGATTGTGATCGCTTTACTCCTTCCGAACTATTGGCTAAAAGGCGAAGCCCGAAAAAGACAGGATGAAATCCGTCGTGGGCTGCCTGATGCTTTGGATATGCTCTCTGTTTGCGCCAGCGCCGGGTTGGGTTTTGACCAATCCATGCAAAAGATCAGCAGTTATTGGGATACTGAAATGGGGCGTGAGATCAAGCGGACAACTCAGGAGATGGAAATGGGTATCTCGCGGGCGGTGGCATTAAGGAATCTAAGCAATCGGCTCGACGTTGATGATTTAACCCGCTTTGTCGCATTAATTATCCAGGCAGAAAGAGTTGGTATGAGTTATGCAGATGTATTGCATAGTCAGGCGGATCAAATGCGCGTCCAACGTATGTATCGGGCACGGGAATTGGCTAATAAGCTTCCGGGTAAAGTGATTCTCCCTATCGGAATCTTTATTTTCCCTGCCATAATCGCAGTGATCCTTGGCCCAGCGATTCCGACCCTGTTGAGTATATTTTAAGCCGAGGTTATATAGTAAGATTTACCAGTTATGAAAATCGATCAAGTTCCTCAATCTGAAGGCAATAATCAGTCTGTTTCTGATCTTTCGAACAACCCTCGAGAGGCCAGTTTGTCTTGGGATTCAGATTATCTAAAATTGATTGAATATTATCAGAATGCCAAGTTCGGGAAATGTATGGAATTGCTTGAAGAAATGGAATTGCAATATCCGGACCGCTCCGAATTGGTCAAGGTAAGAAGCGATCTTGAAGTAAAGCTATCTCTGAAGTCCATGGAAAGCAGGAACAGGAGAGAAAAATCACGCGAAAGAACGAAGACGACTTTAAATATGAGCGTTTTCGCGATATTGGGCACTCTCCTGGTCTTAATCGCCTTTTTCTTTTCCTATAATTACTTGTTTAGTATTGACACCGTACAACGAGAGGCGGAGAAAGAAGCAACGCTCATATCACTTTACGAACAGGCTGCTCAACTTCTCCTGGTTGGAAAACCAGAACCTGCGATTGAAATTCTTAATACGATCAAAGCCATTGACCCCAATTATGAAACGCTGCCAGAATTGACCTCCCAGGCAGAGCAGCTGCTGGTTTTAGAAGATAAATATCAAACGGCAATGCAACTGGTTGAGGAAGATGACGTTGAAGAAGCGCTGGCAATATTCCGGCAGATCGATGCTGAAATGCCGGGTTTATGGGGTGTCAAACAGCAAATATCAAGCATTGAAACCTCCCTTCAAATTACGCAGTATCTCGAGGATGGAAGCCTGGCCTATCAGGAAGAAAATTGGGATCAGGTCATCGCTTCTTATGAAGCTGCGTTATCTCTTGATCCAAAATTGGATGACTTGCTTCTGAAAGAGCAGTTGTTTCAGGGATATTTACATAAAATCATCAACTTACTCCAGGTCAGCGATACCACTACAGCAGATATCGAACTTGCCGAACAGTATTACCGCAAGGCGGTCGCTTTATTCCCCCAGAGTAAAGAATTTGCAAGTGAGAGGGAAAACCTTCAGGAAGTCAGCGGTGATTTACTGGAATATAAATTTACCCAAACCGCGAAAACCCTTTTAGCAGATAAGGCGCAGACATCATCCACCATAGCCAAGGCTGTGTCCTATTTGAAGAAGGCGGCCAATATCCAACCAAATAATTCCGCTTTGCTGATGGATATCGAAAACGCAGAATACTATCAGATTGGCTTCCAGAATTTCATAGAAATGAACTGGCCGCAGGTGATATTAAATCTGAGTAAGGCCGTTGCGGTGGATTCAAATTATGCGAGCGGCAATGCGAAGGTTCTGCTTTATGAAGCGTATTACGCCCTTGGTAAACAATATTATGCCGCAGGGTTTTATCAGGATGCAATCAGCCAGCTTGAGCAGGCTGAGATCCTGATATGGGAAGACAACAATAACCTAATGCGATTGTTCCAGGTTCAGGTGCTTCTGGGTGATAATTTCGGGAAACTGGGTGATTATAAAAATGCAACTTCTTATTATCAATACGCATTAAACGCAATTGATGCTCCCGGAAAGTTGGGAAACCATCCTGAATTAGTGACCTTATTAAATGAGGTTGTTTATTGGGTCGCAGTTGAAAACTATAAGACTGCGTTTGAAACTTTACAGGAAGTGTTGGCTGATAAGAGCATATTTTACACATCGGTTGAGGTTGAAATTGAAGACGGTGTTTGTTTGGCTTTTTTTGCCAGCGAAAATCTGTCAACAATCGAAGCAATTACTGAAGCAAACAACCTTACAAAAACCATGGTAATTACATTTGGACGAGTTTTAACCGTCCCTGTGATTGTCGAATAGGAAATTATTCAAACGGAAATTAGGTTTTAAGGAGTACTTTATGTTTACAAACCGCCCAGCGATGCAAAAAGGGCCGGCAGCCAATGTCCCACAAGGTCAAACAAAACTCTCAGAACATGAGAAGGATTTTATCAGGATACGTGATGCAGTTCAAGAGAAACTGCTTGCTGACAATAACAATGATGCCACTCTCGAAATAAAACACCTCCGATCAATGATTGATACTTGTTTTAATGAGGTATTGGAAGAGGAAAAAATTCTCTACAATCATTCCACGAGAAACCAGATGCTGGAGTGGATAACGGCTGACATTGTGGGGTATGGCCCCATTGAACCGTTACTTAACGATCCTGAGATTACTGAAATCATGGTCAATGGCTGCGACCAGGTTTATGTTGAGCGTCGCGGTTTGATCGAGCTGACCACAGTGAGATTTGAGAACAATTCTCATTTGATGAGAATCATCGATAGAATTGTCTCACCTATTGGCAGAAGGGTAGATGAATCCTCCCCAATGGTCGATGCGCGTTTGCCCGTTGGTTACCGGATTAATGCCACCATCCCGCCTTTGTCTCTGAACGGGCCGGTCCTCACCATCCGGAAATTTGCCACCATACCCTTTACTGTTCAGGATCTGATTTCAAACGGCACTTTAACGCTTCAACTGGCTAATTTTTTGAAGTGCTGTGTTGAGGCCAGAGTCAATCTTGTCGTGTCGGGTGGTACCGGCACTGGTAAAACGACATTCCTGAATGTGCTTTCATCTTTTATCCCTATTGGGGAACGGGTGATCACGATCGAGGATACGGCAGAGCTCCAATTGCACCAGCCGCACGTGGTCAGGCTTGAAAAACGTCCGCCTAATATTGAAGGGAAAGGTGAGATTTCGATCCGCCAATTGGTCATCAATGCCCTGCGGATGCGCCCAGACCGGATTGTCGTTGGTGAGTGCCGTGGTGGTGAGGCTTTGGATATGCTTCAGGCCATGAATACCGGTCATGATGGCTCCATGACTACAATCCATGCCAATACTCCCCGGGATGCCCTTCGCCGTATCGAGACTATGGTTATGATGGCCGGGATGGACTTACCCTTGAAAGCTATCCGAGAACAGGTCGCCTCATCTATGGAACTAATTATCCAGCTTGAGCGGCTGAAAGATGGAACGCGTAAAATCGTCAAGGTGTCAGAAGTTCAGCGGATGGAAAGTGATACGATCGTTATGCAGGACTTGTTTGTGTTCCAACAAACCAGCTTTAATAACGGATTTATTCAAGGCGTACACAAACCAACCGGACTCCGACCTCACTTCATGGATAAATTTGTTGCAAACGGTATCCAGGTGCCCGATGAAGTGTTTGATAAGCACAATACACCGATATAAGTTGCCATCAAAACTTAAAAAATTATTCCCTGAAAAAAAGTGAATGATCAGCATTCACTTTTTTTTTACGCGGCACTTAAACCCTTCTGTGGTTTACTATAAGTGTAATAGTCCCGGTGTGAATGGAGTTCAATGAAATTTCTTGGATATGTCTATGATGCCTTTGGTCATTATAAAGCACCCCAGACCCTTGAGGATGAGTTTGCTCTGGTAAAGTTTATCAATGAATATCTGGAAGCGCCTCAAATGGTTGTCACGGATCTGAATGATAACCAATTGCTATTAACCCGTGAAGGAGTGGATTTCTATAGTAATCTAAGTAGCCTGGGGATTGAATTGGGGGATGTTTACCGTCAAATTCGTGAAGATCAGCCTGATTCAGAAGACGACAGCCATCAAAAACCGCCATGGGAAGCTCTTTATGATCCGATAGGCCTTTCACCCAGCGAGGTCCGTATGCGCCAAAATGTAAAACAATCCTGTCTGGCAGCAAAGACGGTAAAGGACGTTGCTGAACTGCTAAAGGAGACTTACTTCAGCGTGTATTTCTATAATCAGAAAAGAGATAAATGCTGGGGGCACCTGGATGTGGAAAATCTGATCGCTGAGCTATTGCTTCAGGATGGGGAGGGCTACTGGTATGATACTGGGTCCCAGGTCAAACTGGAGGGTGAATCCAGAGTCCACCATCTTCGCTCAAGTGAAGACATTCATGAATTTCTTTTACTCGACACACCCACCTCACTTGAAAAAATGTTGTGAAAAGAGAATTTTCCTGACCCTGACCCAAGATGACAAGATTTAGAAAATACATAAAAGTGCTGTTTTGCGGCCTGCCTAAAGATTCACTTTCGGGATCACGATATAATCAATGATCTCTTCACGAACACGGGGGAAGTATTAAAAGGGCAGTTTGCACGTTTCGATTTTTTCTGACATTGTGATATATTTGATAAGTTCTTGTCATCTCAATAAGAGACCTTTTTCGGGTTGTTGGGCAAAAATGCAAATGTGATTGGACAAGGTGCTGACAGATGTCCTACGTAGTAGATTATTTACCGTTGATCTTATATTTTCTTTTATTCGCCGGATTGAAATTTGGGGAGCAGGCTGTATTAAAGCGACCGGGAAATAATATCCGCCAGGGATGGGGGGATTGGACAGTTTGGTTGATCCTGGCGCCTATGTGGCTGGTATTAATCGGGCCTGTATTGGAATTCATCTTGCTGGGAAACCGGCCGACTCTTCTGGAATTGACACTGGGAGCAGTACTGCTCATCGCTGCAGGTTATTTCTCGATCAAAGGGTATTTGGACCTGGAAGAGGGTTTTGCGCAGGCGATTGAACGGGATGATACAACTTTGGTGGTCACCGGAATTTATAAAATAATCCGAAATCCTGTTTCCCTCGGAAATGTCCTGTTTTGTGTTGCCTGCCCCCTGCTCCTTGCTGCCGGGCCGTCCTGGATCCCGGCCCTTGTTGGTGTATTGGGTGTGATGCTGCGGATTTCGATTGAGGAAAGCTTTCTTCAGCGGCATGTTCAGGACTATGAAGCTTACAAGGAACGGACCTGGGCCCTGATACCTTATATTTACTAGCTTGATGCCATCATTGCAGCAGAATAAGACTGAAAGGTGGATGGTCAGAGCACCTGACCTGGCCCCATGATATCCAGAGCACCCCAAACGATTAAACGCTTCTTTAAGCACCCCCTGGTCCTGAGCCCTTATTTACCATCCCTGCTTGCTTTTATTGCGGTGGGGTTACGCACGCCAATCTTACCCCTGGCTTGCTCTGCCTGCCGCGTCGTTGGTCATCGCCGGTGCAAGCATATTAGCGGGTTTAGTGTTCTCATTGCTTGTGCCGGAGACGCTGAAAAAGTCAAAAGGGTGATGGAGTAAACCCCCGGGATTTTTAAAATCCCGGGGGTTTGGGTTTCGATTAATGTTCCTTATTAATCGAAAAATAAATGTTGAATCTTCTCCTCGATAATCGATGATTCTGAATCAACAAAGTCTTGATATTTCATTTCCGGTTTATTATCTGAAAAATAATCAAGTAGAAAATCTTTCTTGGGCAGACTCCCAGAGCGTTTCCCGATTATGTCTAGATAACTAGACCAAGGCCAGTCCTCAGGTCTATAAACGAGGTTTGCTTTTACAGGATTGAGGTGAATATAGCGAGAGACTGCTAAGAGGTACTCATCACTTTGTATTGATTTAGCCTTAAACCGACCTTCAAAAAGCGGGCCTGAACGACACTGTTCTACATTAAAGGCTTTCGTATAGGAATTTGTAAAACGACCAAGGCCTGTGGAAAAATCTCCACTTGTTACTTCAACCAAGAAGTGATAGTGTGTTGGCATAAGGACATAGGCTATCATGTTCGCATAGGTTGGAATAAGTATATTTTTCAACTGATGAATGAAAAAATGATAGTTCCTGGTGGATTGAAATATTTAAGTCTTGTTTATTCCTCGGTTATAAACATGATAATATTTCCCAGTTGTTATGGCATCTTTTCTTCTAGGCATGATTATCTTCTTTCAAACCCCCGGGATTTTTTAAAATCCCGGGGGTTTATTGAGATTGGGAAAGAATTAATTGCTACTGTGATCCTTGGGCAGTTTGGGGATCAGCCAGGACAGAAAGGCATCGGTGGACCGGGTTTGCAGCAGGACACGGCCGGGACCGGTCATATCCACGACCAATCCTTCGCCGCTGAACAGGGTTGATTTCAGGCCGCCGACCGAACGGACATTGAACCCCATATTCTCACTGAAAGCGACGAGATGGCCGGTGTCAATCGTATACCGCTCACCGGCGGCCAGGTTGATCTCATGGATTGCGCCATAAGAGGAAAGAATGGCCTTTCCCTGGCCGGAAACCCGCAGCATGATCAAGCCTTCCGAGGCAAAAAAGGTCTTGGCTCCGCCCCACTTTGTGTCGACTGTGACAGCTTCACTGGAAGCAACATAAGAGCCGGATTGGACCATCAGGCTTTCACCCTGCAGTTCTGCAACGTAAAGGTCACCTGGCAACGCAGGGGCAACGGTTACCTCGCCGCCATTGGGGCCAGCCTGGTAAATGTTTTGGAAAAAACTTTCACCGCCAAGCAGTGTGCGGCCGAGTGATTTGAGTAAACCGCCGCGAGCCTGGGTCTGGATGTTGATGTCGGCTGACATGCTGACCATGGAGCCGCCTTCCACCTGAAGTGTCTCACCGGGGTCGAGCTGAACAATACCGAGGGAATACGAGGGCCTGTACTTGAGTTCGATTTGCATGATTTTCTCCTTTTATTCATAAATTTATAACTTGGTTTATTGGGACAATTTCAAAACACTTGCAATACACGCAATAGAACATTGCGACGATGGCCGTACCGGCGATGTTCTGCCAGATATATCCCCTGCCAGGTCCCCAGTGTCAGACGGCCTTCATCGACAGGGATGGTAAGGCTGGAGTGCGTGAGCATTGTGCGCATATGAGAAGGGGAGTCATCCCTGCCTTCCAGCGTGTGAACGTACCAGTCTAGGCCTTCGGGCGTGATGTGGTCCAGAAAAGCTTCGAGGTCTTGTCTGGCAGATGGATCGAAACTTTCATTGATGACCAATGACGCGCTGGTGTGCTGGACGAAAAGAAAAGCCATTCCTTCCCGCACGTTCCATTCGCGAATCTGACCGTTTATTCTGTCAGTGATCTCGTATAATCCTTTGTGGTGTGTTTGGTAAGAAAACGTGGTTTTATGCCAATCCATTTGTGGTTAATTTTCCTGACTGTTTGTTGGTATAGAAATTATACTTTCTTAGCGGTAAAGCAAAAAAATCCGGGACGCAGGTTCAGGATTAGTTGTCCAGGGTTAACTTATTCACAAAACCTGTTTTGTCTGATAAGATTACTCGATAGGTTGTGCAGGCAGGTCAAGAATGGCCAATATTATAATAGTGAGAGAAGATCGCAGTGTTTCAATTTAAATCATGAATTATGACCGAGTTGTTATTATTGGAACAAGATTACATCTCAGAAAGCGATTGTGGAAAGTAGAAACTCCATTACCCGGACAAAATTAATCGTTCCACGCCGGCGGGATGAGATATTGACACGTCAGCGTTTGTTGGCGATGTTAAATGAATACCTGGACTTGAAACTAATCATCGTGGCGGCTCCGGCCGGATATGGAAAGACTTCACTATTAATCGATTTTGTAAACCATACCCAATGGCCGATTAGCTGGCTGACCCTTGACCCCCTGGACCAGAATCCACTAAGGTTTGTTGCGCATTTCATCGCCGCCATTCAATTGCGTTATCCAAATTTTGGTCAAAACTCCCTTTCAGTATTGGATAACACCGCACAGGATAAGCTGGACATTCCCGCGCTGGTGACCACACTCACCAATGATGTTTATGAAAACATCACTGAACATTTCATCATTGTGCTGGATGATTATCAATTGGTTGAGGAAAGCGAAGCCGTTAACCAATTCATCAACCGTTTCCTGCAGGATGTGGATGAGAACTGTCACCTCATGGTTTCTTCCCGGCGTTTGCTTACCTTGCCGGATATGCCTTTGCTGGTGGCCCGAAATCAGGTGGGCGGTATCTCTTTTGAGGAGATCGCTTTTACTGCAAATGAAATTCAGGACCTTTTACTGAAGAATTATCATTTGACCATCTCGGATAAATCCGCGGATGAGATCACTCAGCAAACCGAGGGCTGGATCACAGGCCTGCTGCTTTCCACTCAACTGCTGGATGACCAGATCGGGGAAAGGATTCGAGCTGCGAGAGTATCCGGTGTGAACCTGTATGATTATATGGCGCAGCAGGTATTTGAACAGCAGCCGGAAGATATTCGTGATTTCCTGCTCCGAACATCCATACTGGAAGAGTATGACGTGGACAGGTGCCAACGTGTGATTGGGAAAGCCCTCAACGTGCACTGTCCCTGGGCGGAATTGATGAACAAGGTTACGATTCGAAACCTGTTTGTTCTGCCTGTGGGAGAAGAGGCCGATACCTGGCTTCGTTATCATCACCTGTTCCGCGATTTCCTTCAAAGCCGGATGCGGACTGAACGTCCGGATGAGACCCGGGTGATCATGGTCGCCCTGGCGGACGATTACGCTGAGCGTGAGGATTGGGAACAAGCCTTTGTGTTGTATAAGCAGGCCAAAGCTGTCGAGAAGATGGTTGCCATGGTTGAAAAAGCCGGCCCCTCCATGGTGACTGGTGGAAAGCTGCTCACATTAAAAGAATGGATAGCAGCACTCCCGCCGGATTTGGTGACGACCCGTCCCTCCTTCCTTTCTCTCCAGGGCGCAATTCTGATGAGTACCGGGGAAGTCAGTCAAAGTGTTGGTTTATTGACTGAGGTGATTGAGCG
>DPKV01000005.1 GCA_003542325.1 Anaerolineaceae bacterium | reverse complement strand
TATTTCTCCATCCGCTGGCTCCTGAAATTCCTGAACAAACACTCCCTGACCTGGTTCTCCCTCTATTGCGCTTTGCTGGGCGGCACAGCCATCCTCGTCTCTGCCCTCCGGTAAGGTCATGAAACCCCGTATTTCCCTCCTGCTCCTGGTAGCGCTCTCCCTTTTCCTGGGGGCATGCAGAGCCGATGACAATTCACCGGCAGCGGAACCGGCACTGGAGATCATCACCCTCCAAACGGTGCCTTCCCTGGCCCATTTGCTGCCAGAGGTTGCGGCCTGCGCCAACGCCTTATCCGGTGTTGGTGTCTATACGAGTGTCCTGCCGATCGGCGACCTCGACCCAACAGCAGCGGACCTGACCGTTCGGCTGGGTAACCCGCTTGATACGGACCCGTTCGTAACCGTTCTTGGCACTGAAAACCTGGTGATCATCACCGGTCCTGAAACGCCTGTGACCAGCATGAGTCTGGAAAGCCTGCAAGCCATCTCCGCCGGAGAGATAACGGATTGGCGAGATGTCCCTGAAGCGGGCGGAGCGGGTTTGACGGATAACGCACCGATCACCCTGCTCAGCTTCCCCCAGGGTAATGACCTGCGGTCGCATTTTACTGACATCTATCTTGAATCAGGTCGCTTGACGGATAACGTCAAAACTTTCTCCACTGTGGATTCCCTGACAACATTGCTTGAAGAAAACCCAACAGCGATCAGTTATGCACTGTCAAGCCAGGTGCCATCCATGGCGCAGGTCCTGCCGATTACGGGGAGGGAAGGGTCCGCGTCAGAGATTTATGTCATCGCTGTCACACAAAATGAACCGCAAGGCGCAATCCGATCCCTGCTTTTATGTCTGCAGGATGCGCCTTAACGCCTCCATCTTGACATGAATTTTGGAAGGGATTATAGTTACCGAGCATCTCAAAGGCAAAGAGATCCGCAGAACCTTAATAAATCCTAGAAAGATGGAGTATAAGCATGTCAGATCGTTATGTTGGAACCGTCAAATGGTTCAGTGCCCCAAAAGGGTATGGTTTCATTGGTCGTGATGATGGTGAAGACGATGTCTTCGTACACTTCTCCGCAATCCAGATGGAGGGCTACAAAAGGTTGAAAGAAGGTCAGGAAGTGGAATTCTCCATAGAAGACGGTCCTAAGGGACTTCAGGCAGCGAATGTTACCCTGGTCTCCGAGGAAACAACTGAGGTTGAATCAGAGTAGTTCAATCAAAAAAGAAAATAAACACATCTCAAAGAATATCGGGTCGCAAATGCGACCCGATTTTGTTATTCCCTGGTAAAACAACTAAATAAAAAGTCTGTTAGCGCTCAACCACAGCTTTGCGCATGCGTTCAAGGCCTTCTTCCATCATTGCCCGCGGACAGCCAAAATTCATGCGGGCAAAGCCTTCACCCGTGGACCCAAAAGTCTGTCCATCATTCAAAGCGACTTTGGCCTGATTAAGGAAGAATTCAAAGGGTGAAACGTCCAAACCAAGCCCACGACAATCCAACCAGGCCAGGAAGGTGCCTTCCGGCCGCCACATTTCAACGCCCGGTAACTGTTCCTGAACAAAATCAAATAAGACATTACGATTCGCTTCAAGATAATTCAAAGCAGCATCCAACCACGGTTGTCCATGCTGATAAGCCGCTCTGGCAGCATGCAAACCCAGGATATTGGGATGTCCCAGCAGCATAGACATCGACTCTTTAAGGTGATCCCGCATAGCTGGGTCCTGGGCAATAAAGACCGATGTGGACAAACCAGCGATATTGAAAGTTTTGCTCGGGGCGAGGTAGGTCACAGTTTTCGCTGAGATTTCAGGAGACAAGCTGGCCATTGGAATATGGCAGCTTTCCGAAAAGACCAGGTCAGCATGGATCTCGTCGGAGCAAATTAACACATCATGCGCCAGACAAATTTCACCCATACGGGTCAATTCTTCTTTAGTGAATACCCTGCCTACCGGGTTGTGCGGGCTGCACAGGATAAACAACTTGACCCCTGAGGCTGCCTTTTTCTCAAAATCATCAAAGTCAATCTCATACCTTCCATCCGGCTGGCGGATTAACTCATTTTCCACCAAAACGCGCCCGGCCTGTTCTGGCGCGGCCAGGAACGGCGGATAAACCGGTGTTTGGATGAGGACCGAATCGCCCGGGTCGGTCAGGCTGTAAATGGCGTGGTTGAACCCGGTCACGACGCCGGAAACGAAATTGATCTGCTCAAGGGCGACCGGCCAATCCTGTCTGCCAAACAGATGGGCTGCAACGGCTTCTTTCAATCCCTCCAATTCAAAGCCATAACCAAAGACGCCATGTGCTACCCGTTCCTGCAATGCTGCGATCACTGGCTCAGGTGACCGAAAATCCATATCAGCCACCCACATCGGCAAAACGTCTTCCCCGTATCGATGCCATTTCAATGATTCTGTATCGCGCCGGTTGATGGTTTGATCAAAGTCCATAATTTCTCCTTGTAGAATGTCTGCTGAATTATAGTCCTGCCTCGCGCAAATCACGGCGTATTTTAAGCTAAATTAAAATGGTATACTCATTCTCAACCCGGGACTTGGAGAAACACTTGAAACGAACACTCAATGGGCTATTAAAGCTCACTCGATTTGATGAATATGTTTTTTTCGTCGTGGTCACAACGCTTCTAGGCGTTGCGTCGGCAGGCGGAAGAGTGGATTGGCGCTTCCTCGTCGTCCTTTTGGCGAATTGGACGGCCGTCGGCTATGCATTCATGATCAATGATATCGAAGACGCCCCCGATGATGCCCTCTCTTCCAAAAAGATCAATCGAAATCCGGTCTCCGCCGGTTTGATCACGCCCAAAACAGCCAGGCTCTGGACGTTTATTGTTGGCGCGATCTCCGCTGTGCTGTTCGCCCTGCTGGGAACCTGGCCATTCTTGTTTGGCTTACTCAGCCTTATTTTGGGGTTTCTGTATTCCTACCGTGGAGTCAGGCTCAAAACGATCGCTTTTCTGGATGTGCTTTCACATTGCCTGATGCTGGCCGGGCTGCAATATCTGACCGGTTACTTCACCTATACCACCGTTTTGGTTCGGAACTGGCTGTGGCCTTTCCTGTTTGTGGTTTGCATCAGCATCTATGGCGAGCTATACAACGAAATCAGGGACTTTGAAGGTGATCAGGCAGCGCAGTTGCGGCATACTGCGATTATTCTGGGGAGCCGCACCAGCCACATTCTGATGTTGTCAATCCTGATGCTGGGTGTCCTTTCCGGAATCGTCTCATTCCTGTTCATCAACCTGATACCCTTCTGGGTTTTTATCGTCATGACTATCCTGGCCATTTTGTTCCTTTTCCCCCAGGTTATAAAATTACGCCGCGGAAACAGCAGTATCGAGATCCAAAACGCCTTCCAAAAACCACTTCAACAGGCAGCGGCTCTGGCTTTACTACTGCAATTTCTCGTGCCCTGGCTGGATCAACTCTTTCATCTGGGCTTATTTTAGCGAGGTATTTTTATGTCTGATTCCACTGGTCTGCCAGATCTTCGTCTGGAGGCTTCCGGCAGATGGCAGGAATACGAATTACTGGATACGGGACATGGAGAAGCCCTGGAGCGATTCGGACCCTATCGACTTGTCCGTCCCGAACCGCAGGCAATCTGGCCAAAAGGCTTGGCGGAGAAAGAATGGCAAACTGCCGATGCAGAAATGGTCTCCACCGGCGGCGAATCCGGTGGTAATTGGAAAATAAAACCGACGGTCAATCAGCCATGGGTGATCGATTATTACGGACTGAAGAGTGAAATCCGGTTATCCAGGTCACGCCATATCGGCGTTTTCCCGGAACAGGCAAGCCATTGGGACTGGATCGAGACACAAATCCAATCCGCAAATCGTCCGTTAAAGGTTATTAATTTATTTGGTTACACCGGCATGGCGACCGCTGCGGCCGCACGTGGCGGCGCACAGGTGACCCATGTGGATGCCTCCAAACACGCCGTCGCCTGGGCCAGCCACAACCTGAGCCTCTCCGGTTTGGAACATTCAACGGTCCGCTGGCTCGTTGAAGACGCCCGAAAATATCTGCAGCGAGAAGCCAAACGACAATCGTTCTACGACGGCATTATCCTTGATCCCCCCAAGTTTGGCCGCGGCCCAAGCGGTAAGGTCTGGGATTATTTCGAGGATATCACCGGACTGCTTGCTTTATGTAAAAGAGTGCTCTCACCTAACCCGCGCTTTATCTGCCTGACATCCTACGCGATTCAGGCCTCAGCGCTCATCCCCCATCAGGCGTTACAGGAAATCGTCAAAGGGTTGGGCGGGCAACTCTCCAGCGGAGAATTGGTGACGGTCGATAAAAGTCAGGGCCACATTCTCTCCCACTCCCTTTTCTCGCGCTGGACATCAGATTGATTTTGGAGGACTCATGAATCATCATAAACATTTCAGTATCATTGGTCCCGGCGTCATGGCGGAAGCCATCATCAGCGGGTTGATTAATAAACAGGTCATCCCTGCCGGTAACATTACGGCGGCCGGGCCGCGCCAGGATCGGTTGGACCAGCTCTCAGCCTCCTATCAGATCCTCACTGATCCGGACAATGCGGCGGCTGTAAAATCCGCCGACGTGGTGATCCTGTGTATAAAACCCCAGAAATTAAACGAGGTGATGGAAGACCTGCAAAAGAACATTCCTGCCGATGCGCTGGTAATCTCGATCGTGGCAGGGGCTACCCTCCAGTCCCTGATGGATGGATTATCCCATCCGGCAGTTGTCCGTGCGATGCCCAACACCCCTGCCCAGGTGGGAGAAGGTATGACCGTCTGGACGCAGAGTGAACAGACCTCCGAAGAGCAGCACAGCCTGGCCACGCAGATTCTGGACGCCCTGGGACGGGAAATCTTCGTGGAAGAAGAGAGTTATATCGATATGGCGACCGCTGTTTCCGGGACGGGTCCCGCCTACGTGTTCCTGTTCCTGGAAGCGATGATTGACGCAGGCGTTCATCTCGGGTTACCGCGCCGGATTGCTGAAGAGATGGTCATGCAGACCATCAAAGGCTCCATCGAATATTACAACCAGAACGATTCGCATCCCGCCCGCCTGCGGAACCAGGTGACGTCCCCCGGCGGCACCTCCGCAACAGCGCTGTATTATCTGGAGAAAATGGGCTTCCGGACCGCCATTTCACGCGCTATCTGGGCGGCATTTACCCGTTCCCAGGAATTGGGAAAAGGCCGGAAACATCAGGACCCGGAGGACAGTGAGAAATGACCACAGACCTGGAGCACCTGTTCGAACTTTCCGGTCAGATCGGAAAGCTTCTGACCCAAAAAGGCCTGACCGTCAGCACGGCTGAGTCCTGCTCGGGTGGGTTGCTGGGGCATGTTCTAACCGGGGTATCCGGTTCTTCCGCGTATTACGTCGGCGGCGTGATCGCCTACAGCAATGCGGTCAAAGAGGCGCAATTGGGTGTCAGCCATGAGACATTATTGCAACACGGCGCAGTCAGCCACCAGACAGCCCGCGAAATGGCAGCAGGTGTTCGTGAGCGGTTAGGCGCGGCCATCGGGCTGTCCACAACCGGGATCGCCGGCCCCACAGGCGGGACGCCGGAAAAACCGGTTGGGTTGGTTTATATCGGTATCAGTACTGAAAAACAAACCCAATCCTTCGAATGCCATTTTTCAGGCGGACGGGAAGAGGTCAAAGAAAACACGGTCAATCAAGTCCTGAAAAACCTGTTCGAAATGCTCACCAGCATGGATGGAGAATAAAACATTCGATTATGCCTGAAAAAAAGAAAATCCTGATCCTGACTGGCGATGCCGGCATGGGCCATCGTTCTGCGGCCAATGCGTTGCAACAGGCGCTTCTCCAAAAATATGACCAGGATTGCCAGGTGGAGATCATCAATCCCCTGGACCATCCCAAAACACCCGGTTTCGTTCGGGAAACGGAAACCGATTACGATAAAATCGTCAAATTTATACCAGACCTCTATCAAATCGGGTATGAAGTCAGTGATGCGGCCGTGCCATCCACGCTTATAGAGGCGGGATACACCGTGGTCCTGTTTGAAGCGCTGCGGGATATCCTGGCGGACACTACCCCTGACATGGTGATTACCACCTATCCCCTCTATCAGGCGCCTTTGAAGGCCGTCCTTGAGCTGAACAAGATCGATATTCCGCTGATCACCGTCATAACCGACCTGGTGACGGTGCACCATATCTGGTTCAATCATCATGTCACCCTCACCACCGTTCCAACAGAAGTGGTGCGGGAAAAAGCCCTGGAAGCCGGGATGAAACCGGGGCAGCTTATGCTTACCGGTATCCCGGTCAACCCAAAGATCGCAGCGCTGCAGGACAGTCCAAAAACCGAAGTCCGAAAGACGCTGGGATGGGACCCGAATCAAACGACCGTGCTGGTCACAGGCAGCCCGCGCATCACGAAACTTCAAGATACGTTGAGCGTGATCGACCAATGCCTGATGCCATTCCAGACTAAGATCACCACAGGCGGGGATGATGTCCTGTATAAAGACCTGCAGCCGGTGAACTGGCAGCACCCAACGAAAATTTATAATTTTATCGAGAATATGCCGGCCATGATGCGCGCCGCAGACCTGATCGTGTGCAAAGCCGGAGGCCTGATCGTTACGGAATCCCTTGCCTCCGGGTTACCGCTCCTGCTGATCCATGCACTGCCCGGACAGGAAATCGGCAACGCGGACTACATTGTTGAGCATGACGCTGGCGCTTTTTGCAAGACCCCGGAGGAAATCCTGAGGACACTTGCCGACTGGCTGGGAGGCTCGCAGACCCGGCTTGAGCAAGTCAGTGAGAATGCGTCCCGATTGGGCAATAAAAACGCAGCCTTCCAGATTGCAGATAAAGCATGGTCGGTTTTAAATGAATATCAGCCGAAGCAATTTACCCCGCTCCTTCAGAAAGAGGCTGATCGCTTGCGTGATCTTTTGAGCCGGTTCGATATCTCAGGGTTGTGATTTTTCTTTACGATTGTTCCGATTCGGTTTTTGAGACCAGGACCCGGTCTACCCGCCGGCCATCCATATCCACAACCTCAAACTCATAGCCATCAAAGGTGAACTTTGCGCCAGTCTTCGGAATGCGGCCTAATTGACTCATCACAAAGCCGCTTAAAGTCTTATACGCCAGGCTGTCTTCTCCCGGCAAGCCCGAAATATCCAGAATTTCTTTCAACTGGTCGATGACGATCAACCCATCAAACAACCAGGAACCGTCCTCCCGCTGGACGGCGAGCGCATCGGTGTCCAAGCCGTCTTCCGGTATCTCACCGACGATGGCTTCCAAAATGTCATAATCGGTGACGATTCCGGTGATGCCGCCGAACTCATCAACCACCACAGCCAGGTGGACACCGCTCGTTTGGATATTGTCCAGGGCTTTCAAGGCAGCCATATTCTCAGGAACATAGATGGGTTCCCTAATAAAATCCTTCAGATTAAAATCCGGATCATCCGGGGAATGGCCCAGAAAATCCCTGACCTGGATATATCCCAGGATATTGTCCAAATCCCCATCAGCCACCGGTATCCGGGAATGCGGGTTCATCAGCAGGCTGGTCCAGGTCTCTTCCAGCGGCGCATTAATATCAATCCAGATTAATTCGGTCCGTGGTGTCATCAGGGCATCCACTCGCCGGTCTCCCAACCGGAAGACGCTGGAAAACATGTCCCGCTCAGCCTCTTCGATTAAGCCGATGTTCCGGCCTTCTTCAATATAGTTCCTGATCTCTTCTTCTGTGATTGAAGGGCCTTTATCCGTGTTAATTCGCAGGATTTTCAGACCCAAATTCGTTGAAAAGCTCAACAGCCTGGTGATCGGCCTGAAGACTTTGGTGAGGAATCGAACCATTGGAGATAAACTGGTCACCACATTTTCCGGTTTGCTGACAGCCAACCGTTTGGGAATCAATTCCCCAATGACGATTGAAAAATAGGTGATAACCGTCACCACCAGGATCAGCGCGATAATATCAGCCTGAGGGGCCAACCAGGCCACCTTTTTCATTTGTACGGCCAGGGGGGCAGCCAGCATGGCGCCGCCGATACCACCTGCCAGGGTATCGATCAAAGTGATCATGATCTGAACGGTTGAAAGGTACTGCTGGTTGGGGTCTGCCAACAGCTCCAGGGCATGCGCAGCCCCCTTCCTGCCTTCATCCACACGCTGTTCCAGACGCGTCTTCCTGGCAGCGACCATGGCGATCTCATACATCGCGAAGATCGCGTTGAAGAAAAACAGAACCAGGATAATTAAAATATTCACATATACGGGCATGGATTTATTTCAATTCTACGGGATAACGTCTTCTCACCATCCGGGCATTATTCGCAATACCCGGTTGTCCCCGGCGATGACCGGAAAATTTATCCCATTTTTTATTTCCTAGATTATACATGAGATTCATAATCAGTGTGTGTTACGGAAATTCGATACGAGAATCCAAGTGTGCCAATGATCGACTAAATCAACTTTGCTGCCTTTACATCACATAAGACTGCGCCGCTAAGGGTTAATAAATCCTGAGGGGCCATCCCCATGACAGTATGGATTGTGCCGGCTGATGCCCAGACCTGCTCATACTGCATCAGGTCAACATCCATCAGGACCGGGAAACGGCGTTTATGTCCGAAGGGGGGAACCCCGCCAACCGGAAAACAGGTCTTTTCAAGCACTGCCGCAGGGCTGGCCGGCACGGCTGACTGCCGGAGATGGTCGTATAACCGCTTTCCGCTGACCCGATTCTCACCGGATGTCAGGACCAGCAGGGATTCTCCGGACTGCTGGGTGACGAAGAAAAGGGATTTCACAATCGCCCCCAGTGGACAACCGATCAGGGTAGCTGCCTGGCTGGCGCTCTTGGCCGGGGATGGATAAGTTTTTATGAGAAATCGGACATTGCCTCGTTCAAGCATATCAAGAACAGGCTTTATGACAGCGGGGAGTTCAGCGTTGCTTGGTTCATTCATGTTGATAGACTTTTAACCATTCTTCGATATCCTGCGCCCATAAATTTGACGCGGGTATTGGGTTCCAAATGGATGGATACGGTTTTATATCCCATCCGCTCGTAAAGTTTTCTTGCAGCCTGGTTTTCAATTGCCACTCGCAGGGCAATTTTTGAATAGCCAGCTTCCCTGGCGATCGCTTCGACGTGCTCCAGCATGACCGATCCAGCACCCCTCCCCCGATAACGGCCTCTGACAGCCAGGTTTCCGATGAGGTATTCATCGCGTAAGACCTCTTTGACCCATATCATGGGCCAGGCCCGGAGTGCAAGCACCAGCTTGCCGCGCAAACGATATTGTTTGAGGACCAGTTTATCCAGCCTGCTGTCAAGTTTATGGTGCCGTTTTCCCGGATAAGTGACCATCAGGCCAATGATCCGACCTTCAAACGTGGCAAATCGGGTCACTTCATAGCTGAATCTATGGCCTGGGATGGCAAACAAGCGGGTTATGATCGCTTTTGCCCGTTCTTCGCTGCCAAGGCCAATTAAAAATGTTGCCACCTTGGGAAAGGTCTCGTAAATCAACGGCCCTGCAGCCGCCGCATCTTCAGGTGTGGCAGACCGAAAAGTCAGGTTTTCTGAGTTGTACTCTATTTTTGTCATCCTTATCCCGATCTACGTGATCAAATCCTGGGGAAGGAAATCCACTTTGTTCATATAAGCCAGAAGGACATTGCCTTCATCGCTGATCTCGATCCTGCTGATCCCGCAATTATTCATCAGGAACCAGTAATGTTCTGCCTGAACTTCAAATAAAGCCGTCAGTATCCTCGCAAAGATCCCGCCATGGGTAATCACACCCACCCGGTGATGCTGACCGCCATGGGTCTGGATTAAGAAATCGATCAACCGCCTGGCTCGTGGCTGATAGGCATCACGAGGTTCCTTCTCACGGTTCCACCAGCCCTCATCCGTCAGGTCTTCGGGCAGGACCAGTTCCGGATAGGCGCATTCCAGATCTGACCGTCCACGACCCGGCAGGCCGATCAGGATGGTCTCCCCATCCTGTTTCTCAGCCCGAAAAATCCCACCGGTCTCGTGTCCATCCGGTAGAGAGACAAGCGGCAGCCCGGTTTTATGGGCGATAGATAAACCTGTTTCAATTGACCGGGTCATCAGGCTGCAATAGAGATGAGTCAGGCCAAAACCAGCGCGGTTTTGAGGATCATAATGAGCGCCATCAACTTCTCTGGATACATAGTCAGCAACCAGGTCAGCCTGTCGTCTGCCGTTTTCCGTAAGTACAGGGTCCGTTACCCGATCGAAAAGATAGTCTTCCCGTTTCCCCTCATCCATAACCACGTTATTCGTGGATTGTCCATGACGTATAAAGTATAGCTGTAACAAAAGTCAAATCTCCTTTAAATGATGCAACCGCTGAATGGTTTCGATCAACGGGTCAATTGCAACTTGAACGTCCGGCCCTTTGCCAAAGTGGTCAGGGAATGCCTGATGGCCGCAAAACGCTGCCAAAACAGCCTGAAGGTTATCCCGTAAAGCCACAGGGTCATATCCGCCCTCAAGGACGAACATCATCCGATCCCGGCAATACAATGCCGATAATGCCATTAATTTCTTAGCCAGGGCGTGAAACCCGCTCGTGTCAACGCTCAGGGTGGTCAGTGGGTCTGAAAAGTGGGCGTCAAATCCTGCTGACACGAACAGCATCTCCGGCTCAAAAGCGGCCAACCACGGCTCAACCACAGCTTCCATCACCCGGAAGAAGGTCCTGTTCCCGGAAAACGGCGGGACAGGGATATTAACGATCCTGCTCCTGGCGTGCGGTGCGGAGTCGAGCACTCCTGTCCCAGGATAACTCCCGCTTTCATGAATGGAACAATAGGCAACTTCAGGGCTCTCCCAAAAGATCGCTTCCGTCCCATTGCCATGGTGGGCGTCCAGATCAAAACTCGCGACCCTCGACAACCCGCTGGCGACAGCGTCTGCAGCAGCAATCGCAACATTATTCAACAGGCAAAACCCCATCGCATGATCTGATTCCGCATGATGGCCGGGTGGACGGACAATTGCAAATCCCCGTCCCCTCCCATCGTCAATGATCCGGCGGCTGACGGCCAGGGTTGCCCCTGCGGCGCTTAGAGCAGCCGAGAAACTCGCAACAGTAACGTAGGATGGCGCAGGTTCAAACTCATGGGAGCCAAGCGCAGATTCTTTTTCCAACATTTTCAATAAGGCCGAACGATGGACAAAAGATACATCAGGGATTGCAGCAGGCGAATAATCCAGCCATCGAATCTCGGGAAATGGTGAATTGACCGGCCATTCTTCCATCCATTTCATCCGACGAGGTGATTCAGGATGCCCCCGAAATTGATGTTTCGGAGCAGCCTGATACGTACAATACACTTCTGTTCTGATTTCGCCCATAAAATTCACGCAGGCATTAGTATACCGCATCTAAAATGCGTTGCGCTCATTATTCCATTATTCCCAGGGCAATCGCAAAGTCATTTGTTTCAACTTTTTAGATTCTTTACTATCCAAAAATCACCCTTTCCCGCCCTTCGGGCACCTTCCCCTCACCGAGGGGAAGGGCTGGGGATGGGGTTGCTTATTGACAATACCATGCGGAAATCTCTTGGGTGTACTTTGCGATTGCCCTACCATTATTCCAGGGTTGCGGCCATTCTTCTGCATAAAACATTACAATCTGCTTGACCCCTCACTATTTATATATACGAAACACTTCTTCTTGTCTTCAGTGGTATAATCCCTACGTTAAAATAACCTGATTTAATTGAAAGAAACTGAAAAATGTTAGCAAAACTTCAAGGCATTATTGACCGTTTTAATGAAATTGACCATCAACTCTCCCTGGTTGGGGATGATTACACAACTGCGATTGAGCTTTCCAAGGAACGTGCTGAACTGGAGGCCGTCGTGAAAAAGGCAAGCGCCTATAAAGAGGCTCTCACCAAACTCGATGAGACCGAAGCCCTGCTCGAATCTAACGACGAGGAAATGCGCAGCCTGGCGGAGTTGGAACTCGAATCGCTGCGGGAGATCATCGAAACCCTGGAAGGGCAATTGAAGAGCATGCTTGTTCCCAAGGACCTCCGGGATGACCGGAACGTCATCATGGAAATCCGCGCCGGGACGGGTGGAGACGAAGCTGGCCTTTTTGCGGCCGATCTGTTCAGGATGTATTCCCGTTACGCCGAACGTCGTGGCTGGAAGACCGAGATCCTGACCATGCATGAAACGGGCATCGGCGGGATCAAAGAAGTCAGTCTTATGATCAAAGGGAAAGGCGCTTATTCCCGTCTAAAATATGAATCCGGCGTTCACCGGGTTCAACGAGTTCCCGAAACCGAATCCCAGGGTCGGATCCATACTTCCACGATCACCGTCGCCGTTCTGGCAGAGGTGGATGATGTGGAGATTGAAATCCCGGATTCGGACATCAATATTGATGTCTATAAATCTGCCGGGGCTGGCGGCCAGAACGTGCAAAAGAACGCCACTGCGATCCGAATCACCCATCTCCCCACCGGTATGGTTGTCGCCTGTCAGGATGAACGTTCCCAATTACAGAACAGGCAGCGGGCGATGAGCATTCTCAAAGCCCGGTTATATGAGATCGAGGAACAAAAACGGCAGGATGAGGAAGCCGCCACACGCCGGTCCCAAATCGGCAGCGGTGAACGTTCTGAAAAGATCCGCACCTATAACTTCCCGCAAAGCCGGGTGACCGACCACCGCGTCAATATCTCCTCCTATAACCTGACCGGGGTTCTTGATGGCGACATTGATGAATTCATTGACGAATTAACCCTGGTTGATGAATCAGAAAAATTATCCTTTGTGGAGGATTAAGCCATCAATCTTCAGGAAATCCGATTGGCATTACAAAATCAACTGGCAGAAAACGGTATTGACACACCAGGCAATGTCAGCCTGGTCTTGCTCAGCAACGCATTGGATCAGCCAAAAACCTGGATCCTCACCCACAGCGAGTATCTCCTCACCCCAACTGAAAACCACACCCTGCTATCGAGCGTTGAACGGCTCCTGCAGGGTGTTCCCTTGCCCTATATCCTGGGTGAATGGGAATTTTTCGGTCGGCAGTTCGAAGTTAATTCCTCTGTCCTGATTCCCCGGCCGGAAACCGAGCTGCTTGTGGAGCGGGCAATCCAATTCGCAGCGACCTTTGACCATCCTCTCATCGCGGATGTCGGCTGCGGTTCCGGTATCATTGCCATTTCTCTTGCT
>DPKV01000150.1 GCA_003542325.1 Anaerolineaceae bacterium | reverse complement strand
ATATAACCCCAGGGCGTATCCCGCATCTGGCCTTTTTGTGCATCAGGCACGCAAATCTCGGGGGTCCGTTTCTGGAATTTGACGGCATCCACATGGGCATCATGCGCGGCTTTGATCAGGTCCTTGGCAACCTGCACATCCCCATTATGGTTGATCCCAATTTCTGCAATCACATAAGTGGGATGTCCATCCCCTACCCACTTGTTACCAATTTTAATTTCTCGTTTCATATCTGGCTCCTTTGGATGTCAGACGCTTTTCCGCATAACCGCCAAATCAGGATTAATTTGAGAGAAAGCTCCCAATCAGGGTCATATCGCACTGCTCCGTGCATTTAATGCCGGGTTTCAGGTCAAAGTGCGCTTTCCGGAAATCAGCATACTTCTGACCGTTCCAAATGTCATAAAGCGACTCCGTGTGGGTGTCTCCCAGGATGATCTCGTTATTAAAATCTTCCACACACTCCGCACATTCGCCGTTGGACTTGACGGTCATCGAGGTCCAGGGGAATTGGCAAAATTCCATCCAGTGAATGGATTGGGTCTGCTGCTGGTTATCTTCATACCACATCTGGTCCTGGCTCTTGAGGTAAACATAGACATCACAGCCGTCAAAGGCCTCTTTAAGGCGTTCGAACTCATCCTCCTGCCAGGGCTTATTGAGGTTGATCATCGTGATTACGATCTCTGTTTTGTAATTTCGCTGGGCTTTGAGATCCAGCAATTTAAGAATGTTCTTATAGGATTCGGTGAAATTGGAGGCCTGCCCCCGAACCTCCTTATGCCGGAGATCGTCCACGCTCTCAATCGAATACTTGACATAACCCAGCCCGTTCTCAAAAGTCTCAATCGTCCGTTCCATATTGATGTTGGCAGGATTACAGGAAAAATAGCTCTCCAAGCCTTTCTCAGTCATCCATTTGACATATTGGGGCATGTTCTTATCAAGCAGCGGGTCGCCATAGCCGTGCAGTACGATCACCCGGGGGATGACGTACAGGAAGTAATGGTTCTCGCTCATGTCATCCTTGCCAATCCCGTAATTCTTGACTACAAATTTCTCCCAGCGGTCGAGCTGTTCGGGTGTGAAGGGTTTGAGTTGGTCAATAACCTTCCTGAAAAGTTCCGGCGCCATGGTCTCAACGGGCCGGGTCATCATGGTCGTGCGGGGGCACATCTCACAGCGCATATTGCAGGCATTCGTTGTCTCGATGTTATAAATAACCGGTTCTTTGCTGCGGAAACTTTCATATTGCTGCTCCAGAACTTCCCGCGGCAGCCGCTCACCGTTCATCAAGCGGTATTTCAATTCAAATGCCTTCATGTAAAATTCAATATCAATCATTAGATCTCCATCCAAAACAGAATGAAAAAATGCCGTCAGATTAGCCTGCTGATTTATAGCGAGACAATATCATATCACAAAGTTCCCGGACCGCACCCTTCCCGCCTTTCTTCGAAAGGATAAGATCAGCTTTCCGGATAACATCCTGATGTGCATCCACCGGGGCAACAGCAAACCCAACTTCAGGGAAAACGACCAGGTCTGTGATGTCATTTCCGACGAAGAGGACTTCTTCAGCAGGGATTTTCTTATCGGCAAGCACTTGACGGATGGCCTCGCGTTTATCCTGAACAGCCTGTAAGACTGGCAGTTTGAGCTTTTCGCACCGAGCCTGCACCACCAGATTAGTCTCTCGTGAAAGTACCATCACCTCAATCTCCGTCTCGTTCCGCAGCCGTTCCAGCCCCAACCCGTCTGCACGGCTGGCGGCGACCATCTCTTCGCCTTTGGTATTCACCCAGACCCGGTCATCCGTCAGCACACCGTCAAAATCAAGCACGATCAGGCTGATCTTTTCGGGCAGCGTGCGTCGCCTGGGCCCCGGGGTCACCATCTCCAGGCTGTCATCGCTCAGCAAGCGCTCAGCGCTCTCCCAGTCAGAGGCGATATCAATATCCACCGTATACCGCGGGTCGATCATCAGGGGGAAGATCACATCCCCCGTCATCGATTGTTTCTCGAGGATCGTCTTCGTCCAGATCGCGTCGATATGACCCGTCTGCCAGTACGCATCGGGCAGCATCTGCCGCGGCGCATTATAAGGTTCTCTTATCCCCTCTACCTTCAGCAATGGCAGCAATTCTCCCGAACGGCTATCCAGCGTCCACATTTTGAAGGGATTTTGTGCTGCGGGAATCACCCCGCGGATGCTGTCGGCATCAGGGTGATCGAGCAGCGTCTGGATCGCATCATCCAAACAACGCCTCGGGCGGATGGGAGAAGTCGGCCGCAGCCAGAGGACCATATCGGGTTGATAGTCTTCATTCTCCTTGAGCCAGGCCAGGCAGTGCTGCATGACCGGCAGGTCAAGCGTATTATCCCGGGCGAACTCCTCGGGGCGCAGGAAGGGCGTTTCCGCCCCCCACTGCCGGGCAATTTCGGCAATTTCTTCATCGTCGGTGGACACAATCACCCGAGTTACCAGATTGGATTGTTTGGCGGCGGCGATGCTGTAAGCCATTAACGGAAAACCTGCGAAATCCTTGATATTCTTTCGCGGGATCCCTTTGGAACCGCCCCGGGCAGGAATGACCGCCAGAACTTCATGTCGCTTTACCATGCCGTGTACCCTCCATCCACCACCAGGTTGGACCCCGTCATATAACTTGAGGCGTCGGATGCCAGGAACAACAAGGCACCGTTCAACTCATCGAGTTCAGCCATCCGGCCAAGCATCGTCTTTGCGGTGTATTTTTCTGTAAAACCGGCGTCATGATCGTTGAAAACGCCGCCCGGCGTGAGCGCATTGACGCGGATCTTCTTTCCGGCATAATAGGCCGCCAGATAACGGGTCAGGCCGCACACACCGGCTTTACTGACCGGGTAATAAGCCGGTTTAAAGAACTGAGTCCCATCCGGCTGCTCATACAACCGCTGGTCCGGTCCGGCCAGTCCGTAAACGGAGCAAACATTGATGATGACCCCGGCTTCCTGTTTCAGCATCTGCCGGGCTGCCGCCTGGCAGGTCAGGAACATCCCCGTCAGGTTCACATCAATCGCCTGCTTCCAGGTCTCAAGGGGATAGGTTTCAAAAGCGTTGCCGGTTTGCAGACCGAGGTTTTCCTTGTCAAACTTCGGGTCCAGCGCAGCGCTGTTGAC
>DPKV01000074.1 GCA_003542325.1 Anaerolineaceae bacterium | reverse complement strand
ACGATGCTGCCGCCTACGACCAGGGCCACGTTGAAGACATCGTACAGTGCTTCGTCCGACCAGCCGGCATCTACGCATTGGATGATATGGTAGTCAATGCAATCATTGCACCGCAGCACCAGGGAAGCTACCAGGCCCATCAACTCTTTGGTCCGGGCATCCAGAGCGCCGTCTTCATAGGCTTTGGTGTCCAAGTTGAAAAAGCGCTTGATCCCGAGGTGGTCGATTTGATCGATCCTCGCGTTCATCTGATGTCGATAATCTTCAAACTGCTCTAACCGGTCCGCCATGGATTAGACTCCTTTGCGGTGGATGACTTCACGTAAGGTCGCCACGAGCAGGATCAGCACCAGGATCGTTGCAAAGAAGATAATCCCATCGGTGTAGCCAACCTCGTCCGGGGAAGGCGGGATGTCCGGTGTCACGGTCTCGGTTGTTGTGCTGCTGTCCAGGGCGGTTCCCGTTTCAGCGTTTATCATGAGGGTGGCGGTTGGCGAAGCGGTTGCAGCTTCCTCTTCATTTGGGTGTCCAAATGCAAAACTGGCCAGGATCAGGACACTCAGGATAAGAATCACAAGCCCCCATTTGAAGCGGCCGTTTGGCTCTGCCGGTGTCGGCTGGGGTTGGGAAGGTGCCATACTCATTCCTCCAGGCTGTCCACAGCCGCCTGCGCTGCCTGACCGGGTGCCACAAGCCCCTGCAGGATCTGTAATGTATTTTCTCTCAGGATTGGCGCAAGGCTCGAAACCAGGTCATTTAGTGGCAGCAAGTGCGTATTTTCCGCAATCTGGTTGACAGTTTTTTGCAGGTCCGGGTCTCCCCAGCTTGCGAGAGAGGATGGGCGTGAGGGGATATATCCCGCTGCCGCCGTCCATTCTGACAGGAAGATGGGGTCCACAAGGAATTCCGCCAAATCGACCGCCAGGGATTGCCGGTTTTTGTCAGGTGCTGCCACAGCCCAGTTCAGGCCGGTTCCCAATGAGAACGGGCCGGTCGCCATGGGTGGGAGCGGTACAATGGTCGAATCGACCGGCATTTCACGCAGATAATCGGATAACCAGATAACCGCCTGATTACTTTCTCCCTCCCGGTAGCCCGACCAGACCTGACTAAAGGTTTGATATTTACTGAGCCAGGCGGGTAATACATCTGAATCAACGCCTGCTTTGAAGAGTTGGAACACTCGGGTTAATGGGGTTAATTCCAATAATGGACGGCGTTGATTATCCTGAATCAATCCGCCTTCCGCCTGATAAAGGGATAGCGCAAGCAGCGCCTGGCTGTCATCCGCAGGGAAGGCCAGTTTGATATCCCCTTCCAGGATTTCATCCCAGGAAACGGGTGGTTCGGGGAAGGATACCGGGCGGTAAACAAGGGCCAGGGCATCCGCCGCAAAGGGCACCCCAAAGGTGCTACCTTGCAAAAGTGACATCTCACGAGCGAATTCGAACCAGTCGGGATCGTCAATGATGGATGTCAAGCCGTCCAGGGGAAAAATCAGACTTTTCAGGGCAGCCGTTTCCAGGTCCGAACGGTCAAGAGCGATCAGGTCCGGGAGAGCATTGGGGGCAACCGTGCTGGCAGAGGTGAGCGCGTCCAACAGGCCGCCGGAACCGCTGGCGGCTTTCACACGCACAACGATTTCCAACCCATCATGCAGTTCGGAGAAGAGCTGCAGCCGGTTAGCTAAAAGCAATCCAGCTTCGGTTTCTGCTTCAGGGTCCATTTCAGGCGGCACCCACAATGTCAACCGCGTCACGGGCGCGGGTGTAGGCGTCGGTGCCAGGGTCGTTTCCGGGGTGGGCGTTTGTGCGCCGGTTTCACCCGAAGAGAGGGTGGCGGTTGGGGTAACCCCTCCCGGCCAGGGCAGGTCAATTGGCCAGATAATATAAGCGATGACTGCAATAGCCAGAACCAGCAGCAGCCCCAGGATCAATCGATTCTTATTCAAAAGCCTGTCGTCATCCTTTCAGGCGGTCAGTCGAGTATGATCGGCTCGCCCAGCAGTTTAACCAGGAGTTTAACCGCATTTTCAACATCATCAGAGTCTACCATCTCCGAAGGAGAATGGATATATCGGCAGACGATGGATACACATCCCGCCGGTACGCCGCCGCGGGCCATTTGAATGGCGCGGCCATCCGTTCCGCCGGCTTCAAGGACTTCCATTTGATAGGGAATCCCGGCGGCTTCCGCCTGTTTCACCATCCAATCTACCAGGCGTGGGTCGGCAATGAAGGAGGAGTCACGGACCTTGATCGCCGGTCCATCCCCCAGGGCGGTTGCCATTTTTGCTGAGGGATGCGGTGTATCACCGCTGCGGGTCACATCGACGGCGAAGCCGACATCAGGATCGATGCCATACGCCGCAGTGGACGCCCCCCGCAACCCCACTTCTTCCTGTGTGCTGAAGACGAAGTGGACTTCATGGGGGGTGGATTTCAATTGTCTCAGGGCTTCAATCGCAATCGCTGCAGCGATCCGGTCATCCAGGGACTTGGCCACCATCCGCTTTCCGAGGTCCATAAAGGGACGCTCGAATCCACAGACATCACCAACCTTGACGGGGCAGTCCTCTTTCGTCGTCGCACCCACGTCAATGAACAGATTGGATAATTTTGGCATTTTTCCTGCGTCAAGGCCGTCCATCCCGATCACGCCGCGGGTGCCGTCCATGAAAAGGACCCGTCCGCCGATGCAGGTCAGGGGGCTGACCCCGCCGATACTGGTGAAGCGGATAAAACCGTTATCGTCGATATGGGTGGCCATCAGGCCAATCTCGTCCATGTGGGCCGAGACCATGACGCGCATCCCCACACCGGTCTTGGTGCCTTTTGTGGCGATCAGGTTGCCCAGGGCGTCCACCCGGATGGAATCCGCTGCATTGCCGATTTCTTCACGGATCGCATCGCGGATTTTGTATTCAAACCCGGACGGACCGGGGGTTTCAACAAGTTTCTGGATTAAGGATTTCATCAATTTACTCCTGGAAATAATCTCAAACTGGGTTCGAAGGGGTGTTCAATCACGCCGTTCACCGGCCAAAAGGTCAGGGGCCACGCGACACAAGGCAGCATGCAGCAAGCGCAGGGTGTTTTCCCAATCGCTGATTCTGGCAAGACCGGCGGCTGTATGGGCATAACGGCCGGGGATGGATACTGAAACACTGGGAATGCCCGTCCGCACTTTGTGGATCGCCCCGGCATCCGTGCCGCCGCCTCCGGGCTGCCGGATTTGACAGGGGATGCCCTCTTCTTCAGACGTGTCGACAAGGAGGTTCACGAGGCGGGGGTCTCCGATGGTCGCCCCGTCCATCGCATAAATGGCCGGGCCGGCATCCAGAAGGGTGTTATAGAGGGTGTTTTCACCGTCGACGTCCCAGGTCGGCAGGTCGTAGGCTGGTGTGGAATCGACGGCGATCGCCATATCCGGTTCAAAGGTATAAGCTGCCACTCGCGCGCCCCGCAGACCGACTTCTTCCTGAACGGAAAATGACGCCAGCAGGTCAATGTTCTCGGGGGCATGTTTGAGGAGTTCGATCAGCGTGGCAACGCCTAAACGGTCATCCAGGGCTTTCGCCTTGATGCTCGGGCCGAGGATCTCAAACTGAGTGGCAAAAGTCGCCCAATCTCCCTGTTGAACTTCGTCGCCGATTTCCGGGCCTAAGTCAATCCGCAGCTCGGAAAGGGGAATCTTGTTCTTGCGTTCGCTGGCCGTGGTCATGTGGATCGGTTTAGCCCCGATCACACCGGGCAGGTGGTCCCGTCCAACAAGGACGGCCTTGCCGGGTAATTGACGCTCATCAATCCCGCCCACGGTTTCAAACTGGAACAGGCCGTCCTCATGTTTCTTTACGATCATGAAGCCGACCTCATCCATGTGGGCGTCCAGCATGACCCGGACCCGGTCCTCGCCACGGCCGAATTTGGTCGCCAGGACATTTCCCAGAGCATCCACTTTAACGTCATCCGCGATCAATTTGATCTCCTCCAGAACGATCTGGCGGACCTCGTGCTCGTCCCCGGAGACGCCCATGGCGTTGCATAATTTTTCCAATAATTCAAGCTGGCTGGAACCAATCTCAGGCGATTTACCAGCAGACACTTCCAGTTTTTTTGTCATGGATCACTCTTCCCAGTTTATCTTTTCCATTGAGTCCGGTGTCAGATCGGCGATGAATTCTGCCATCAAGCGACCAACCCTGCGGACATCCTTCATTGATACGGTCTCGACCGGGGTGTGCATATACCGCAGCGGGATTCCCAATACCATGCAGGGGATCCCTTCAGCCACGATCTGGACGGCCATGGCATCGGTGCCCGACATTTTCGGCATCAGGTCCCGGTTGGCCGGGATTTCCAATTCCTTTGCTTTCTTCTCAAAAGCTTTGTGAAGTGCGGGGTGAATGTTCGGCCCCCATCCCAGTCCCACGCCGCCGCCGAATGGCAGGTTCTGCCAATCATTTGCGCCAGGTCCTTTGGCGAAACAGACGTCGACAATAATGGCAATATCCGGTCGGATGTCAAAAGGCGAGGTCAGTGCGCCGCCGAGGGTTTCTTCTTCCTGCACGGATGCTACTGTCCAAACATCCCAATCATGCCGGCGGTTTTGCAGCATCTCCAGGCAGAGCGTCGCTGCGGCGACCGAAACCCGGTTATCGAGGGTATGCCCCGAAATGGCATCCCCGGTCAATTCCATGGGTGCCTGGCCGTAAGATACCAGGTCGCCCGTCCGGACTTTTTCCGCAACATCGGCGGGCCGCAGGCCGACATCAACCAGCAGGTATTTCATTTCCACCGGGCCATCGCCATCAGAATCCGGCAGGAGATGCGCCGGCGGCTGAACGACAACCCCGGGCAGGTCCTCGCGGCCATGGACAACCACGGGTTGTCCGGGCAGGATGCGGTGATCTATCCCGCCGATCCCGGTGATATGCATCAGGCCGCCTTCAATCCCGGTGACCATCATCCCGATGGCATCCATGTGTGTAGAAATCAGCACCCGGGGATGAGGACCGTCTGCCGAGCCTTTTTTCAGCCCGTGCAGGCTGCCGATCTTGCTGACCGAAAGCTCATCGGTCAGAGGTTCCCAGGCTTCCTGGATGATCGCCCGGATCGGCCCTTCAAAGCCGGAAAGGCCCGGTGCGGTCAACATTTTCTTCAGAAAGGGTAAGAATTCATCATTCATAGGGTCAAATTTCCTTAATTTATGAGATCAGGGAGTATCAGTGAGAGTGGGTGTCACCGTGTTGGTCGCCGTTGGCGGGGCCAGAGTAGCGGTCGGGGTCGGCGTGTTGGTTGAGGTTAGGGTTGTGGTGGGAGTCGCGGTTACCGTTGCGGTCAGGGTGGGTGTGGCGGTTGGCGGCTGTGTCCCTGTTTGGGTAACGGTGGGTGACTGCGTCATCGTGCTGGTGGTATAGGGGGTCAGGGTAATCGTAGCCGTGCGGGTAGGCGTCAGAGTAACGGTGGGCGTTATTTCCTCTGGCTTATTCTGATTGACTCTTAAAATGACCAGGCCCAGGCAATAGCAGGGGATGGTGATAAGAATGACCAGGATCAGCAGGTATCGAATCCGCTTTGTTCGGCTTAATTCCTTCAAAGTGCCTCCAAACAATCAAATCATAACATCATGAGTATGGCGAGGCAAGTTAAAGTCATGCCTATTGGCAGAAAGAATGATCAGGATGGCTCATCATCCTTGAGCAATTCCGGTTTGAAGCCTTTGATGAACCCCACAATCAACAGCATGGCAAGGCCGCCGGCAAAGCCATTGTTATACAGGTTCATGAATCCATGCAGGCTGCCAACATGCATGACCATCGGCAGGTGCAACGCGCCCGCAATAATGCCGGCGATGATGCCAAACCGGCCGGCAAGGGGAGCCAGGGTCGTACAGAACAAGGCGGCTAAAAGCGGGCCGGGTTCCGCGTGTTCCCAGATGTGCGTAAAACAGGATAGATAGACGCCTGCCATGATGGGCAGGATGTTGCGGGGATGTTTCCCCAGCGCGCCGAATCCCATTACTGTAAATATTCCAGCCAGCGTGGCACCGTTCAGGTCACCCCCGACCAAAAGCACATACGCAAGGGCGATCAGGCCAACCAGCCCCATATTCACCAGGGTGGTGCCCAGGTCTGTGATAACTACAAAGTCTGAAGCAAGACGTCCTGATTCGACCCATAGCTTTTTATATTGAGAGAACTTCGCGCCCCATATCAATCCAAGTGCGATCAGAAACAGCACGGTTCCCAGCACAAACCAGGTCAGGAAACCGGTGTATTGCGTTGCCCAATAAAAAGCTGGTTTGATTTCAAGCCCAAAACCACGCATGGTGATATAGACCACTGTGGCAACGAAACCACCTGTGGTGCCGGTGTTATAAAGGTTATAACCCATATGAAAACTGTAAATATGGTTCATCAGGGCTGCCAGTAATACACCGCACAGTATGCCCAATACGATGCCTCCAATCAGCCCCCACCAGCCTAAGTCAAAACCGAATGCAACCTGACTGACAACGGGCCCTAAGGTCGTTCCGAATAATAATGGGGCGATCAGGTCTTTCAGCGGTTGTTGATTGAACAAGCGGTCATACAAGAAAACGCCGATAAATATGGGGAGGATGTTGAAGACATTTTTTCCAAAAAAAGCAAAGCCTGCCAATGTGAAGATTGCTGACAGGAGGTACCCATTGAACCTGGCTTTAATGATCCAGGCCAGACCAAGGCCAATTAAGGTTACCAGACCGGCGTTGAAGAAAGCAGCGCCCGGATTTGCATAAGCCATGTAATCCGTGATGAGGATGGATGGCGAGGTGATTATCTCCAATTCTCCTGTGAACACTTCCAGCGGAGAATTAACAACGAAGGCAATACATAACATGCTGAAACTAAAAATAACGATCAGCAGGGTAATCCTTTTACGATTCAAGACGGGATAGGTTGTCTCTTGTAACAAAATACACCTCTTTAGGGCGGCTGGTAATTTGAATGGGCAAAGTATTCTGGATGATGGACTATTTAGTTTTGAGGCATTTGTGGCATACTTACCTGATCAGGCCAGACATTCGGGTCGACAATGGCTAATACCTGAATGTCAGGTCGTAATGACAATTACGGTGTGTAAACGAATTTACTGATTTTAACATAAATGGATGGGAGAAACTAAATCCGTTATGGCAATCGTAAAGTCATTTGTTTCAGCTTATTGAATTCTTTATTATCCAAGAATCAGCCCTTTCCCTCACCGAGTGAAAGGGCTGGGGGGGTAGCTTATTGACCATCACATGCAGAAATCTCTTTGGTGTCCTTTGCGATTGCCTTGCTAAATCCTTGAATAAGGTGGCTTATTTCTGAGATAAAAACTTACTCCGGTTTCCTGGCAGCAAACCAGACACGCGATGAGGTGGTTTGGACGGGACTGCGCTTATTCAAACTGCCGTACATCCCGGCGATCTCGAACCCGGCTTCATTGAGCAGGAATTGGATATCTGCGATGGCGTAACCGCGTTCACGGTGGGTCTCATCAAATCGAGTCCAATGCTCCCCTTCTTTCTTGAACACGGTGACGTGCATGGAAGCGATCAGGTTTTCGTAATCGAAGCTCTGCTGGTGGAGTTCCAGGAAGTCATCCGTCTCGTTCTGGATGTAGGTCTCCTGGCGCATCCAATCCACTGCAAGGCCGTAGATGGTGTTCATGTCAAAGATGTAAAAGCCGCCCGTCCGCAAAGCCCGGTATGCCCCTGTGAAGGCATCCTGAAGGTCTCGGACTGTCAGCATGTAATTCAGGCTGTCAAAGAAGCAGGTGACCAGGTCAAACGCGCCCTCGAAAGGCAGCGACCGCATGTCTTCCACCCGGAATTCCACTTCGACATCAGCAATGGCGGCGCGTCCCATAGCCAGATCGATCATCTGCGGAGATTGGTCGATCCCGGTCATATGATATCCTCGCTCCGCCATTCTGACGGCCAGGCTGCCTTCACCGCAGGCAATATCGAGCCATTTTTGGGGCTTTATGCCAAGTTCCTCCAGATATTCAGGCAGGATCGATTCGGCGAGGCTTTTTGAAAATTGCAGGTACGGGCCGCGCTGGTAGATGGCTGCAAATTGATCGTAGACGGGCATGGTTTTCTCCAATATATTCTCTGTCACATGGATTATATCGCTCATTTTTCATGCGGGTGGAATTTCAGGTTAATTTTGTCCCCGGCATATATCCTGCATGTTTCTTATGGGTTCGGATAAATCAATGGCTTATATCAATTAATTCTCAAAAGCCCATGAAAATACGAACTTTGTTTGCATTTTCACGATTCACTATGCGCCATTCACGAATTGCTTCTTCCCGCTATAATATGCCTATGCATGCCAGATTCAGCCATTCGCTTCACATGATATTTTCTGTCCTGATGGTCTTGTTGGTTTTGCCATCAGGTGTTGCCGCTCAGGACATCCCGGAAGAAGCGTATGTCTGCTGCGTCTATGGCTCGGCCCAGTCTTATGCACTCTCCTGTGAAGCCCGGGCTGCGGTTGATTGGGCGTCCTTCTTTGGTTTTTCCCTTTCGGAGTATGAATTCATGTCCGCCCTGCCGACTTCGGATAACCCGGATGAGGGTTTTGTGGGTTATTGGAATGACATCTGGGGGAATATTCCGCCGAATTCTTACGGGGTCTATCCGCCGCCGGTTGCCCAGACACTGCGGGCGTATGGTGTTCCCGCTGAAGCTCATAGCAGCCTGACCTGGGATGACCTGCGCCGGGAAATTGCAGCCGGACGACCGGTCATCGTTTGGGTCATCGCCCAGATGTGGCCCGGCACGCCGGTTGAATATACAGCCGAAAGCGGTGCCACGGTGACCGTCGCCTATTTTGAACATACCATGATCCTGACCGGGTATAACACGACCAGCGTTCAGGTGATGGACCCATTAACGGGAACAACCAAGTATTTTTACCTGGACGCTTTTTTGGTTTCCTGGGCTGTGTTGGGGAACCGCGCGATCCTGTCTGGTGAGCCGGAACCTGCCCCGACGCCCACCCAAACCCCCACACCGACCGCGACGCCAACACCTACACCGACACCCACGCCGATCGGTCAGGTCACCATCCAGGCCGGGGACACACTTCTGGGGATTGCCGCTGTGTATGGCACAACCTGGCAGGCGCTGGCCTCGCGAAATGGTTTGACCTATCCGTATTTCATTTATCCTGGGGACGTGCTTCAGTTGCCTTGATGAATGGTTTGACGAGATTGGTTTCATATACCTTGTTTAGTTGCTCAATGATTAGAGTGAATATTTCCGGAAGGAAAAGCCATCTTGCGGCCTAAAGGCCGCACTCCAAAATACGAAAGTTCTTATGAAAGAGCGGTAAGTCTTGGTGCATTTTATGTAAGATTACAGGATGCCCTCGAGCAGACCCATCACCCAGTTCCCGGTGAAGGCGAACATCATCATTTTCAGGATTTTTCCAATCACACAATAAATCAGGAATTTCCAAACCGGCATTTTGAGGATTCCGGCCACCATGCCGGCCAGGTCGAAGAGGGGATTGGGAATGAAAGCCAGGACGAGGATAGTGATATCGCCGTATTTTTCCATCCACCGGACTACACGCTGGTAACGTTCAGAGTTTTCCACAACGGCTTGCCCACTGAACCCGGCAAGATAACCGGATAGTTCCCCCAAAGCTGCGCCTGCACCTGTGGCAATGGAAACCCAGAAGGGATTGAACACAGCCCCCATCGCTGTGGTGAAAACAACGCCCGGAATCGGAATCAGGATGGTTGCATTGGCAAGGATAGAAAAGAGAAAAATCCCAGGATAACCATAGGCCTGAAGGGCCTGGATTTTATCGCGATAAACCACCAGGACAACCGTCAGCGCGATGACCAGCAGCAGGATAATCCCCCTGATGATGTTGGTCTTCTTTTTCGAGGAAGGCTTATCGGGGCTGGTTTGGGTAATTGGCGCTTTTTCTTCAGTCTCCAATAGACTTTCTTCCATGGTCAATGGGTAATTCTCCATTTAATAGCGATTGCAAACGAGCGATGACCATTTCCAGAGCGACTGTATTCAACCCCCCTATGGGAACGATGATGTCCGCATAGCGCTTGGAGTTCTCAACAAATTCAAGGTGCATCGGTCGGACGGTACTGGTGTATTGGTCAATGACGGATTGAACGGTCCGGTCGCGTTCTTCAATATCCCGTTGAAGACGGCGAATAAACCGCAAGTCTGAATCGGTGTCCACATAGATTTTAACGTCAAACAGGTCCCGCAAAGCTTTTTCAACGAAGATCAGGATGCCTTCAACGAGGATCACAGTCCTGGGTTCGATGTGGACCGGGGTTGTCTTGCGGCTGTGTTTGGTGAAGTCATATACCGGCATCTCAATGGCTTTTCCGGTTTTTAATTGTTTGATATGTTCCACAAGCAATTCGGTTTCCAGCGAATCCGGATGGTCATAGTTGAGCTTGGCACGTTCCTCGATGGGTAATTCTCTGTGTTCCCGATAGTACCCGTCATGGGGGAGGTATGCAATTCTTTCACGACCCACCCGGTCCAGGATGAGTTCTGCGAGGGTTGTTTTGCCCGAGCCGGTGCCGCCGGCGATTCCGACGACCATTGGGTCTTGCCAATCATTTTCATTTTTCATACTGAAATTATAACTGTTGATTCAGGTATAATCCATGAAATAAGACTTTTTATGGAGGATGAATGTCAGCAAAAATTATCGATGGCAAAGCAATCGCGGAGGCATTGCGCGAGGAAGTAAAACAAAGCGTGGCGGAACGGGCCGCGAAAAGCTTGCCGGTCCCGGGATTGGCAACGGTTATTATCGGGGATAATCCCGCTTCAAAAGTATATGTCCGGATGAAACAGAAAGCCTGCCAGGAAGCCGGCATCCTTTCTGTGGGGCATGAACTGCCCGCCACTGCGACACAGGAAGAAGTTGAAGCGCTTGTCCGGGACCTTAATCAGGATCCTGCCATCCATGGCATCCTTGTGCAACTCCCCCTGCCGGCTGGGCTGGATGAGGAACGCGTCCTGAGCACGATCAGCCTCCAGAAAGATGTGGACGGATTCCATCCGATCAATATTGGACGGTTGGCTCAAAAAGGACGGGAACCCTTCTTCGTCCCGGCGACGCCATCCGGTGTGATGGTGCTCCTGGAGAAGAGTGGTATTGATCTGGAAGGTGCGAATGCCGTTGTGTTGGGCCGCTCGAATATTGTCGGGATGCCGGTTAGCCTTTTGTTGGTGAGAGCCAACGCGACCGTGACCATCTGCCACTCACGGACAATGGACCTGCCCGCCATCACCCGGCAGGCGGACATCCTGATTGCTGCGATTGGCAAGCCAGAGATGGTGCGTGGCAATTGGATTAAACCCGGTGCGACGGTCATTGATGTGGGGGTGAATCGGGTGGAAGACGAAACCGCCAAGCGCGGTTACCGGTTGGTGGGGGATGTGGCCTATGATGAGGCGGTGGAAGTTGCCGGCGCGATCACGCCTGTCCCCGGTGGCGTTGGCCCGATGACGATTGCCATGCTCCTGCGCAATACGCTGCGCGCCGCCCGGCTGGCGGACGGCAATGGTAAAGTCTGACCCTGAACCGTGATTATACAATTGGACCATTGGACATCCCCGGTCTCCCCCTGGGATGTCTTTATTTTCTAAAACTCCATCACAATCGTGACCGGGCCGTCATTGACCAGGGCGACTTCCATCATCGCGCCAAAGACGCCGGTCTGTGTAGGTACACCGCGTGCCTCAAGTATCCCGGCAAAGGCTTCCACCAGGGGTTCGGCAATGTCGGGTTTGGCTGCGTCGGTAAAGGACGGCCTGCGCCCCTTGCGGGTGTCGGCATACAGGGTGAACTGGGAGACGACAATCGCCTGCCCTTTCACATCCAATAACGAGAGGTTCATTTTCTCCTCGGAATCTTCAAAGATCCGCAGGTGAACCAGCTTGTCCGCAAGCGCTTCAGCGTTGGCCTGGGTATCCCCGGGCGCGATGCCAAGCAGGATGACCAGGCCTTTTCCGATCTGGGCGACCTTGCGATTATCTACCGTGACTGACCCTTCACTGACGCGTTGGATGACGGCTCTCATCTTGTTTTCCTGTTTTAGATAACAATATGTTTACTGGAATTGATTATAGCAAATCTCTTCCGGTTGTCATGTCATTGTAGCCCAGCCGGTAGCGTGGGTTGGCAACCCACCAAACGATCATGTCCCCTTGAAAGTCAGATTGAGTGATTTCCTTAAGGGGCGGGTTCAAGGGTGAACACACTCACC
>DPKV01000076.1 GCA_003542325.1 Anaerolineaceae bacterium | reverse complement strand
TCATCCATCATGTCGACTTTGTTCAGGAACACCACGATGCTGGGCACTTCCACCTGGTGCGCCAACAGCACGTGCTCTCGTGTCTGCGGCATGGCTCCATCCGGCGCTGCCACGACCAGGATCGCACCATCAACCTGCGCTGCTCCTGTGATCATGTTCTTGATGTAGTCACGGTGTCCCGGCATATCCACATGCGCATAGTGCCGGTTCTCGGTCTGATATTCAACATGTGCAATGTTGATCGTGATCCCGCGCTCTTTTTCTTCCGGCGCATTATCAATCGTATCAAAGGCCCGATAGTCCGCAAAGCCCTTTAATGCCTGTACTTTCGTGATCGCCGCAGTCAATGTGGTCTTCCCGTGGTCAATGTGACCCATCGTCCCCACATTCATATGCGGCTTCGAGCGATCAAATTTCTCCTTAGCCATATGTTCCTTTCTCCTTAGCCAAAAACCTCGTGCATATTATCATTTTATAATATTTCTCGGCAGAAAGCCCTCAATGGGATTCGAACCCATGACCTCATTCTTACCAAGAATGCGCTCTACCGACTGAGCTATGAGGGCAGCCGATCCACTGGAAGCGCATGGCTGCCTCAAACGACAGTCGCTGCCAGTAATGGACGGTGGTGGATTCGAACCACCGAAGGCCTGTGCCAACTGATTTACAGTCAGTCCCCTTTGTCCACTTGGGTAACCGTCCAGGATCAAGCGAGTTGTTACCCGCTCGAGATCGGGATCACCCCACAGGTCAATCCCGGTCGCCAGCGTGTAACCTGAGCCGATGATGGGAATCGAACCCATAACCTATCACTTACAAGGCGATTGCTCTACCATTGAGCTACATCGGCAGCAATTAGCTATTTAAAGTACAAAAAAGCCTCAAGACTGCACGATTATACCAAAGCCTAAAACTAAACGCAAGACTCTAAGAAGCATTTATTCGAATGCAGTGCGATTTATGAGTCTATCCGATTTATAAATAAAGGTCAAGATAAAATAAGCTATAATCCTGAAAAATCAGGGCCCCGAAGGGCCTAGAAGTTGAATTTCAAGCCATAACGCTGTCTTCCCGCGAATCCTGCCTTTACCTCATTCAAAGGACGTATAATCAATCGGTAGTAAACACATCATGCTAAATTGGCCGCACTCCCCATCCCATCACCCCAAACGCCTTACTTTCCGCAAGAGAAAGGATCTGGCCGGTTTCCTGGCGGCAGGAATCCTCGTTATCCTGGCAGGAACCTGGCTGGTTTTCTCGATTCTGGAACGCCAGAACCTCAACCCATTCGCAGACGATTCCAAAACCTCTTCTGCATACAATACCGGCTTTACCCCCTCCGTTCAATATTGGGAGACCGAGATTCAATCCTGGGGAGAAACCTGGGGGCTGGACCCCCTGCTAATCGCCACGGTGATGCAAATCGAATCCTGCGGCAACCCCAACGTCGCCTCACCCGCAGGCGCACAGGGTTTGTTTCAGGTCATGCCTTATCATTTTGATTCCGGCGAAAACATGCTCGACCCTCAGACCAATGCTGCCCGCGGTCTGGCATACCTTTCACGGAGTTACACGCTTGCCGAAGGAAATATTGCTCTGACCCTGGCCGGGTATAACGGCGGTCACGGACAAATCACGCAGTCAATGGACCTCTGGCCGGACGAGACGCAAAATTATGTTATCTGGGGAACAGGGATTTATCAAAACGCCAAAGACGGCGACCCAAATACGCCAACTCTCATCGCCTGGCTCAATGCGGGCGGTCAACGGCTTTGTGAACAAGCTGAAATTCAATTGGGTTTAAACGACTAATCCTCATCCTGAGGCTTTTGTTCCAGGGTATGCAATGGCCGGGTTGGGATCTCTGCCAGTGAAATCGGCAGCCAGATCGTAAATACCGTGCCGTCTCCCACCTTTGAATCCACATCAATTCTCCCGCCATGGTTTCGGACAATCCAGTAAGCAATCGGCAAACCCAGGCCAAACCCAACATCCTTTTGAGAGCGTGTCCTTGACTTATCCCCACGATAAAAGCGTTCGAAGATATGTTGAATCTCTTCTTTGCTGATCCCGGGTCCCCGATCCACAACTTCAATTTGAACCCAATTTCCACTCACGGCGAGGTTAAACCAAATCTGCTGATTTTCAGGTGTAAATTTGACAGCATTACTGCCAAAATTCAGGAGAACCTGTTTCAAGCGGTCCCGATCGCCGTTGACAATCGCAGGTTCAATCCTTTTTATCCGGATATCATGTGTCCCGCCGGAAAGCATTTTCATTTGTTCAAAGACTTCAAGAACCAATTCGTCAATTTCAACCGGCTCAAAGATCAGCGGCATGCGACCGGTTTCAGCCTGAGCCATCAGCAGCAGGTCGCCCACCAAACGTGTCAACCGGTCCACTTCCGTTTCAATGCTGTCCAGCGATTCCGCATCAACCCCATTCATCATCCGCATCAAACCCACATTGCCTTTAATAACGGTCAGCGGCGTTCGCAATTCATGGCTGACATCCGCCAGGAATCGCCGCTGGGAATTAAATAACCTTTCCAGGCGAACCAGAGTTTGGTTAAAGGCAAGGACCAATTCACTGACTTCATCATTACTCCCGGCAACGACAGGTATCCTTTTTGAAAGGTCATCCGTGCTGGTGATCTGCCGGGTCACCTCAGCCATTGTCTCCAAAGGCTCCAAAGCCTGCCCTGTTATCATCCACCCAACCACGCCTCCGGTAATGATTGAAAACAAAGCGGAGATGCTCAGAACAAAAATAAGTAAACGTTGGGTGTACCGCAAATCTACAACCGGAACACTTATCTGAAGCCAGCCATAGACATCCCCTTCGACCGACAATGGCACTGTGAGAACCCTGAAAGGTTCATCCAGTAATTGCACATTCTTAAAGGTCGGCTCGGAACGATCAGGATACGAGCTATCCATTGGGCCTTGCAGTTGACTGGCATTATCGGACACATCCAGAAGCTGGTTCTCAATGGACCACACCTGGTAATACAAATTACTGGAAACATTCATATTATCCGCGACGATTGCTATCTCCCCCACCGAATCCGCACGCATCACGTCAATAATTTGAATTGCAGACTGCTCCAACTCTGAATCAACCTGGTTGGTGACCACAACACTGACCATGGAATAAACAACGATGCTGAGCAGGAGAACGACTCCGCTCAGCAAAGCAGTATAAATAATGGTCAGGCGAAGACGAAGCGACATTCGGGTTTTTACTCTTCAGGTTCACGCATGACATAACCTACACCGCGGACGGTATAGATCAAACGTGACTCACCTTCCTCTTCCAGCTTCTGACGCAGATATCGGATATACACATCCAATACATTACTTTCTCCACCGAAGTCATAATCCCAAACCCGGTCGAAGATCACTTCGCGGGTCATCACCTGGTCGGGATGCCGCATGAAAAGCTCCAGCAGATCATATTCCTTGGCGGTCAATTCGATCTCACGCTCACCGCGCTTCGCCTTGCGCGTACTGCTGTCCAGGGCGAGATCTGCAAATTCCAATACCTTCACACGGTCAGCCGCGGTCCGTCGTAAGAGCGCCCGGATCCTGGCTAATAATTCCTCAATTTCAAAGGGTTTGACCACATAGTCGTCCGCTCCGGCATCCAGACCTTCCACCCGGTCCTGAGTGGTGTCCTTGGCGGTCAGCATCAGGATCGGCTGGTTGCCAAGTTTTTGCAGCCGGCGGCAAACCTCCAGGCCATCCATCTTTGGCAGCATCCAATCCAGAACGATCAAATCCGGCATTTGTTCCCGGGCCAGTGTCAGGCCAACCTGTCCCGTCAAAGCAGTGTCCACTGTATAACCTTCATAAGTTAATACTCTTTTGAGTATTCGTAAAATCTCTTCATCGTCTTCAATTATTAGAATTCGCTCGTCCATCATTGTTCCTTTCTTAATAGCAACCCATTCCGCCAACCAGGCAATATTCTTATAATTTCTACGGCTAATTTGGTACAATGCTAATAATAATGACTATTAAATTATTCCCTAAAGGGACTCCCTTTGTCAAACGTTTATTTGACTTGATTATCGCTTCTTTCGCTATAATCGTCCTCTCGCCAATGATGTTGCTCGTCAGCGTTCTGGTTGCGGTCGACCTGGGATTCCCAATCCTTTTTCGCCAAAAACGCCCCGGGGGGTTGGGAGAAATTTTTACGATCTACAAGTTCCGGACGATGAGAGAAGATAAGAATTCTCGGGGAAATCCCCTTCCAGATGCCAACCGGCTTTCCAAAACAGGACAGTTCCTGCGTTCATCCAGTCTGGATGAACTCCCGGAGCTTTTCAATATCATCAAAGGGGACATGAGCCTGGTTGGACCAAGACCCCTGTTGATCGAATATTTGCCGCTTTATAATAGCGAACAAGCCCGGCGGCACACTGTCCTTCCCGGAATCACCGGGTGGGCACAAGTCCATGGCCGCAACATCCTCGACTGGGAACAAAAGTTTGAACTGGATGTCTGGTACGTCGATCACTGGTCCTTTTGGCTGGATATAAAAATCCTGGCACTGACCGTTGTAAAGGTGCTGAAACGGGAAGGTATCTCCCAACCGGGTATGGCCACCTCGGAACCTTTCAAAGGGAACCGGCCCACCTGAACCTGCATTGTCTATAATACTAAATTAAGGTGTAAATTCAGGCAAGGCATAGCCCGCCGCTAACTCCACTAACATCTCATCAAACAATCTTTGACGACCGTCTGAAATCAATCCGGCTTCGGTATCCGCCAATCCCACTGACATCGGAGAAACCTGCGCGCCTGTCCCCGCCAGCAAATCAGGCCACATTGCCATCAAGGCAGGGGCTGGGTCCAGCGTTACTGTAGCGACCCAATTTTCACGGGGCACGTCCGGACCACTGGCAGCCACCACTTTCAATCCCAGATCCGAAAAATATTCCGTCAACTCCGGCGTTGCCAGCGTCTCACCGATGTAAACAACCTCAACACCCAAATTGACGAATTGCTGCGCGGCAGGCTGGTAGGCCCCGGCAGCGCTGCCGGATGGCAGGGTATCCCATTGCGGGAAACTGTTATATGGGGGGTACTTGGGATTGCATAACCCACAGAAGAACCGTGCACCGATCACATAGGCATTGACTTCCTCGGTTGTTGTGCTCACATCAGATGCAAGCAGCCCGGCGACTTTATAATCGGATGAAACCAAAGCCGTCAGGTAACCTGCCATAAACGCCCGGCGTTGTTCATCGACCACCGGATCGCCAATCACGGACAGGTTCGCCCCAGGAACCGACCCAAGCCGGCCAACCTCAACAAATTGGATGGATGGGTTTCCTGCCGCATATCCCGAGAGGTCCACCCCAATCCCAACCAC
>DPKV01000186.1 GCA_003542325.1 Anaerolineaceae bacterium | reverse complement strand
TGATCATGATCGTGCGGATGCCGGCATCACGCGCTGTATTAATAGCCTCTTTAACCTCTGTCCGGGCAGGGTCAATCATACCGATCAGCCCAACAAAAGTCAGATCCTTTTCCAGCTCCTCACTGTTAATTTCTTCAGGCAGGACCGGCGCCATCCGATAAGCCACACCCAAAACACGCAGAGCCGAATCCGTCATCGTATCATTCGCTGCCAGAACAGCTTTGCGGCGTTCATCGGTCAGTTTTTCGTCTCCGTTCTTCATCGTCTGGATATGCGTGCATAGATTCAGCACAACGTCCGGAGCGCCTTTAACCGCAACGATATGCCATTCGCGCTTTTCATCACCGGAACTAAGCGGTGAAATATCTGCATCCTGCGGTCGTTCCACGGCATGGATGGTCACCATGCGTTTCCGTGAGGAGTCGAACGGGATTTCCTGCTCACGTGGATAAGCCTCATTGAGTGATTTGGCAGACGCGCCTGCTTTCAGAGCAGCCACCAGGATTGCGCCTTCTGTCGGATCGCCGATCATTCTATAGGTCTCTTCGCCGGCCTGCTCACCCGCATGTTCAAGTGAGGCATCATTGTTCAGGGTGCCCAGCCAAAGGGCTGTCTTTGTCGCAGGGTATTGATCCAGGGAGACATTCCTGCCCTCGACGGTGAATTCACCCTTCGGAGCATAACCGCTGCCGGTCACACCGATAAACTGCCCATCAGCCCAAAGCCGGGTAACCGTCATCTCATTCTGAGTGAGTGTACCGGTTTTATCCGAGCAGATAACCGTGGCGGAACCCAGAGTCTCAACGGAGGCAAGCTTCCGGATCAAGGCATGGCGGCGGACCATTTCGCGCATCCCCAATGCGAGGCTGATGGTCACAACGGCCGGTAGACCTTCGGGAACAGCAGCAATTGCCAGGGAAACGGCGATCATGAATAAATTCGTGAACTCAGCCAGGGCTGCTTCGCTAAAGAAAGCTGGATGATCAGGTTGCAGCATGAAACGCACAACGCCGATCACAAAGACCAGACCACAAACAGCCAGCGAAGCCCAACCCAGGACTTTACCTAACTGATCCAGACGGCGCTGCAACGGTGTTTCTTCGTTCTCAACCGTTTGCAGCATGGTGGCGATCATGCCGAGCTGGGTGTTCATGCCTGTGCTGACAACCACACCCTTGCCGCGGCCGTAATTGATCAGTGTGCCCATAAAAGCCGTGTTCTTTCGGTCACCCAGGGGGATGTCTGATTCCAGACGGGTTTGGGCGTTTTTCTCAACTGGCAGGGATTCACCGGTCAGAGAAGCTTCATCCACCCGCAGGTTGATCGCTTCCAGTAAACGGACATCCGCCGGAACAAAGTTGCCCGCCTCCAGGAAAACAATATCGCCGGGAACCAGCTCGGCGGCTGGAACGGACACCCGATGTCCATTACGGAGCACTGCCGCTTCCGGTGCGGCGAGCTTTTTCAGGGCAGTCAGGGCTGCTTCCGCCCGGCTCTCCTGAATGATTCCCATGACGGCATTCAGAACCACAATCGCCATAATCGCGATGGCTTCTGTGTAATCACCGAGGAGGGCTGAAATAATGGCCGCTCCAAGCAGCATATAGATCACGAAGCTGTTGATCTGAGCCCACAATAATTCCCAAAAGGAAGTTGGTGGAGCTTCGGTCAATTCATTTGGGCCATACTGCTCTTTCCTGGCCTTAATTTCCGCGTCTGAAAGCCCTGTTTCTTCCGGGGTTTCCAATTGCTGGAGGACATCGGTATTGGTCATTGCATGCCATGAAATCGAAACATCTTTCGATTTGAGGCCTTCAACGACTTTGTTCTCTTCGCTCATAAGCTGGATACTCCTATCAATAAATTCACAAATATGAATTTTACACAACACAAAGGTTGTCACCCTTAGATAATCTAAGGTGTTTCTATTTAATCGGACAAAAATCTTGTTTATTATATCTGATTAATGAGGCCTTGCGGAAACCAGTTACCCGGCTATTAATCCCTGTTTGACCACCACACTGCCCTGTGGCGCGCCCACGTCCAAACCAATGACCGGACATTTGACCTGCATCAGGTGAAAGATTGGGCCCTTTACGGTCGACAGGGTCTCATAGTTTCCCATCCCTTTGGAAATAATAAGTTCAGCCTGTCTAAATCGCGCCTGGAATTCGGGGGAACAGAGATCGATGATTGTCCCTGTAATCTGGGTGCCGTTGTCAACCACTTCAGCGACCTGGTCGATCCCAGCTGCAACGGCATCCTCGTACGTCGCATCATTCAAGACGGGACCGCTTTTGACAACATAAACAACCTTCGGCTTCAGGGTTTCGATCAACAGTCTGTCAAAGACCGTTTCACCGGCATTATCCGCAAGATAAAGAAGCCACTGAACATTCAAAAGCCTCTTCCGCAGGGCTTCAAGATCATTGATCGCCAGGGGTTGTTCAAGGATCCTCTCGACAACCTCCCACAGGTCAAACTGGGGATTGGGTCCAAAGTCCATGATATTCCCGGCAATGCTCAAACGGACAGCCGTCTCCAACGGATCATCCGCTTCTGCCAGTATTGCCCGCAACCGCGGCAGTAATGCCAGCGCTTTCTGCGTGGATTCCGCTTTTGCCTGCAAGTACGGGTCCGGGTTGCCTGTTATTTCCCGTACCGCCCGGTGAACATGCCTGCTGATCTCAGGCGGCGTTGAATTTTCAGGAAGGGATTGGAGGATACGTAGCGCTTCCATCACAATCCTTCGTTCCTGTTCCGGAGTGGCGCAGGCTCTCCGAGCCGCGTCAATGGATTGGCGTAAAACACAGGGATAACATTCAAGATAAGCTCGCATAAATGCAATTATAGCAGGACTTCGCGAACCAACTAAAAAGGCTGCACTATATAACACAGGGCAGCCTTTGATATTCGCTCATGCTTAAAGTTTTACAAATCAGGTCCAATGCGGGTGCCGGAGGGCACCTTGCAGCGCTTGGGCAAGATAACGATACCGTCTTTCACCGTATAAAAATCCATTTCCTTTTCCGTTCCCGCCGGGAAAGGTCTGATCACAACATCGCTTCCCATCCGGACGTTTTTATCAATGATTGCGCCTTCAATATCACAATCTTCTCCGATTCCAATTGGCGCATCCCCGGAATCATCAAAATAATCCGCTCCCATCATAATCGTGTCTTTGATCCGGGTACCGCTCCGGATCATACTGCGCAGGCCGATAATTGAATGTTCAATCTTTGCATCGGTAATGACACACCCCTCACCGATAAGGACGTTATCAACCTGGCAATTGGACATTCTGGAACCGGGCAGGAACCGAGCGTGGGTATAAATCCGCTGATCCTGGTTGTAAAGATCAAAAGGCGGATTGGGCATGGTCAGGGCAAGGTTGGTCTCATAAAATGAGCGGATCGTCCCAATATCCCGCCAATAACCGCTAAATTCATAGCCGAACACCCTGGGTGCATGCTTCACGCAGTGGGGAATGATGTCGTAGCCAAAATCATCAAAATCCTGACCTTCCGTTTCAAGCGTGAGGATATCCACCAGGGTGTCAATGTTGAACAGGTAGATGCCCATTGAAGCCAGGAAGGGTTTCTTGGGGTCGTCCCGGGAAACAAAGGCATCCTGAATCACCGGGTCTTTGGGCTTTTCGGCAAAATCGACAATCTCGCCTTCCGCATTCCGTTTGAGAATGCCAAAACGGGGAGCATCGCTGCGTTCAATGGGCTGAACGGCCACGGTGACATCGGCATTGTTCTCCCAGTGAAATTGCGCCATCTTCGAATAATCCATCCGGTAGAGATGATCCCCGGCCAGAATCAGAACATACTTGGAACGTGAGGTCTGAATCTCCAAAAGCTGCTTCCGGACAGCGTCCGCCGTCCCTTGGTACCATTCGGTCTGATCCATGGTCTGTTCCGCCGCCCAAATCTGGACCCATCCGGTATGGAATGAATCAAAGTTATACGTGCCGGTGATGTGACGGTGCAAGGAAACGGAATTGAACTGGGTGAGGACAGCAATTCGATAGATATCGGAGTTGATGCAGTTACTGATCGGGATGTCAATCAGGCGATATTTCCCCGCTATTGGCACAGCCGGTTTTGAGCGCATCATGGTAAGCGGATACAGCCTTTTACCCTGACCACCTCCTAAAATGACAGCTAAGATTTCGTTCATGCTTGGCGCCATAAGCTCTCCTTTATTGTCGCCTTGTGAGGTTCCGCTTTGGTTGTCGACCTAACTCTAATTTTAGCCGATTGTCTACCTCGGTGAAATAGAAAAATATCGCCAAATTGGCGATATTTTATCAGGTCTAGTTCTTTCCGGTCTTTTCCCGGACGATTTGGAGTATCTCGTCCACGGAATGCAAGGTGCCCTCCCCCACGGGGCCGAGCATCTGGGCCAGCTCATTCCGCCGGTCCTCTCCCTTCTGGGGGATCACGGCTGTGATGGTCCGGCCGTCCTGCAATTGTTTGGTGACCTTGTAATGCTGATCGCTGTATGCCGCCAGTTGGGGAAGATGGGTAATACACATCACCTGGTGCTGACGGGAAAGGCTCCACAGTTTCTCTCCCACCACCATCCCGACGCGACCGCCAATACCCTGGTCGATTTCATCAAAGATCAGTGTGGGGACCTGATCCGCCCGGGCCAGCACATTCTTTAATGCCAGCATCAAACGGGAGGTCTCACCGCCGGAAGCCACTTTGACCAACGGTTTAAATCCTTCACCCGGGTTGGTTTCGACCAGAAATTCCACCCGGTCATACCCGGTCGGATCAAAAGCAACCCGGTTTCCATCCGGCAGTGACAGTCCGGTGGCATCTGGTCGGGTGGCGATTTCCACTTCAAACCTGGCGCTTTCCATCCGGAGGTCATCCAGTTCGTTTTCAATCAAACGGCCCAGTTCGCCTGCGGCAGCGCGTCGTTTTTCACTCAACCGGGCCGCTTTTTCGGACAGCACATTCAACAGGCCCTGTTCCTCAACCCCCAGTTCCTCCAGGCGCTCTTCAGCGTGGGTGATCGAATCAAGGTCCATTTTGGCCTTTTCGCCAAAGGCAATCACTGTTTCAATGGAACTGCCATACTTGCGCTTGAGCCGGTTCAGGAGATCGATCCGTTCCTCGATCCGGTCCAACAGGCGCGGGTTGAATTCAATATTTTCCGTATAATTCCGCAATTCCAAACTCAGGTCCTGCAATGAAGCCAGGTCTGATTCGGCCTGTGCATACAGGTCTTCCATGGTGGAGTCAATCCGTGAAAGGCTGTGAAGGGCTTCAACAGCCTGGCCTAAAAGTTCGGTTATCCCGGGGGCTTCCGGGGTCCCTTCTTCAATTAAGATCAAGGCATTTTGGGCGTGGGAAGCCAGGCTCTCCGCATTAGCCAGGCGCGTCCGCTCCAATAAGAGTTCCTCATCTTCCCCCGGCTTGAGTTTTGCTGTGTCAATTTCCTGAATTTGGAATGTGAGCATATCCGTCCGCTGGGCGGCGTCCTGTTCACTCTGGCGCAAGGTCCGAAGCTGCTCGCGCAAAGCCTGTAATTGGTCATAAGTCACTGAATAATCCGTCAGAAGGTCCTCAATGCCCGCAAAACTATCCAGCAGATTCAAATGGTTCCGTACCCGGAGGAGGGATAGGTGTTCCGACTGTCCGTGAATGTCCACCAGGTATCCACCCACCTCCCGCTGAAGGGATGCCGTGACGGTGCGACCATTGATGCGGGCGGTGTTCGGGCCATTGCTGCGGATATCCCGTCCCAATGTTACATAATCCGGGTCGTCAAGCAGGTCTTCCGCTGCCAGAAGTGCATGTACCGGCCCCCGCACAGCGGGAGCCAATTTAAAGGTAGCTTCCACCTGAGCCCGGTCTACGCCCGTACGGATGGTCGTCGTTTCCGCCCTGCCCCCCAGGACCGCTTCCAACGCATCCAGAATAATGGATTTGCCCGCACCGGTTTCACCGGTGAAGATCACCAGTCCGTCGACAAATTCCAGTTTTAATTGCTGGATAATTGCAAAATTCACAATGCGCAGCTCAGTCAGCATACGTTTATTCTACCAAAGCTCCTTAGAGACGTCTCTTGCCGGAAAGCCGATAAAAACCGGACGGAATGGCAAGTGCCAGGAAAATAACCTGATAAATCAGCGGCAGCACCGCGTAAAAATTCATAGCATTCATATTTATTCCCCAAAAGATATTTAGAAGGAGTATAAACAAACGCGGGAACCCGCCTATGATAAGGCCGGCAGTGAACAGCCGGAAGAGGGCTTTGCTGCGCCGTTTTTGGGTTGCAAACCGGACAACTTCGGCTGCGGCCGCGCCGGTGGCCGGACCCAATAAGAATATGAAGAAGCCGATCCTGGCTGCCAGCAAGCTTCCGAGGTATGAGACCACGGCTGCCAATAGAAAGCCCAGCACATAGTCCAGCGGTTTGCTGGTATCAAAGATTTTTTGCTGCTGGCGCACGCAGTCCGGGCAGCGGTACCCGGTCGGCGTTAAAACCGCCTCGGAAGGTGTGATCGGGCGATTGCATTTATTACAGCGCAGGGTAATGCCCTGCTCTTCAGTTGAATTTTCAGGGTTCGTTGAATTATCCATTGGTTTTAATATTGATTAGTGGGTTATGTTCCATATAAGCGGTAAGGTTTCGGTAAAAGTATCCCGGATCTTCGAAGCGAATCATCCGTAAGGATTTTTCATGGGCTTTGATCTGGACGCAATCACCACTGACGACGGATAAAGATGCCTGGCCATCCACACTCACCACAGCCTCATGCTTAGTCTTCACGGTGATACAAATCGATGCGCCTTCCGAAAGAACCACAGCTCGATCCACGGACAAATGCGGGGCAACCGGCATCAGCAGGATGTTGCGCATTTCAGGCGGCAAAATAGGCCCGCCTGCAGCCAGGGCATAGGCCGTTGACCCGGTCGGTGTGGCCGCGATCAACCCGTCCGCAATATAGCTGGCAATCCTTGCGCCATCCAAAGTGGCCTCAACTTCGATCGGTCGCACATACTGCCCGCGGGCCACCACCACATCATTGATCACATCAAAGTCCGTATCGGGTTCGCCCGCACGCGAACAACGGGCGGCGATCATCATCCTGTCCTCAAAGCGGAATTTCCCTGCGGCTAATTGCGTCAGCGCTTCCCGCCAGTTATCCCGCTTGACCTCCACCAGGAATCCAAAATGACCAATATTGACGCCCAATAAGGGTATATCGGCCGGCGCACAAAGGTGGCCCGTCCGCAGCATGGTACCATCTCCACCCAGCGCGATCACCAGGTCAAATTCGCCTGCCTTGACGCACTGGCGGAGTTCCTCATCATACAATGACCCGACCTGAACCCTCCCGCCCATGGCACGCCAAATTTCCGCCATGGTGCCGGCGACTCCCAAGGCATCAGGGATATTGGGATGACCAAGAAAAGCAATTGCGTGGGGTGGGGACATCAATTCGGACATATCGCCCTAATTATAGCCTTTTTTGAAAGCATCTCAAACAGGGCCATTCCCCTATTCAACCCAAACCAATTCCAAGGGCTGCCCGGCCGGATAACCGGCTATAATTTCTTCAAGGTTCAACCCCGGAAAAGCCACACGGTAGAGTGCACCTTCAGCGAGCATGAAAAAGGCCTTGGAATCGGGCTGCCAATAGACGGAAGTAACCTGTAGATCGGTCAGAGATTGCAGCAGATTCCCGCTGGGGCTCTGATATAACCTTGCGCCGCTGTCTTTCGTATCGCCATCCCCCCAGCCAATCATCCAGTTCCCGGAGGGAGAAATACTCAGGCCGCTTTCCCCGGTCAGCAGGATGGCATTTCCTTCCGGCGTGATGACCGATACTCCTTGCTGACCTGAGGCGACGAACACACCCCCTGCGTCCCATGCCAAAGCTGACCAGGCACCGGCCTGCTGAAGTTCGAAAACAGCGCTCCCCGCTTTACGGAGATAAACACCGCTGATCTTCCCCTGATTCAGGGCCTGGGTTTCATCCAATACCAGCGCCAGCGCGCCCGAAGCCGGATCAACCGCAGCCTGGCTAAAAGCCTCAGCATAGATCATGCCCACCGATAAAGTATCAATATCCACCTGTCGGAGTGCCGTCATGCTCGTCGGCGTCCGGGAATAACTCAGGAAACTGTGTGCGTTCGCCCAGCCAAGAAAAACCTCTTCAATGCTCCCCTTTACCGGCAGGTAAAGCGTGTTCTGACCATCGTACCCGGGGAAACGCAACCCAGCCACCGATTCGGAGCGCCAACCCAGCTCTGCATCAAAGCCCTCCAACTCCTGTGTCACAAGCCAGTTGCTGGCCGGCGACCAGAAGGGAGAAGCGCTCTGAGAATACACGCCATTCAACCGTTCGAGGCGGCCCTTTTCCAGGTCCAGCACATACAGGTCCGCTGTGTTATTTTCCAGAGCAGCGATAAACGCCAGATAACGACCATCCGGCGACCAGGCTAGGCCGTCTTCCCGGGTGACCGCATTCAGAGTCTGGAAGACACGGCTGCCTTCCTCGTTCACTAGTTTGCGCTGATTGGTGATGGATAACAACGGGGTTAACTGGGTAACCGTTCCGGATGGCAGGTCAATCCGGTAGATCCCCAGTTCATCGGTATTGAATTCAGACCCCGCCCGGACCACCAGTGTATGCCCATCCGGCGAGAGACCACGACCCAGGTCACTGGTGATGATCGGCTCCGGCAGCGGGATTTCGATCATGACCTTCGCATCCAGATCATAGGCGATCAGTGCATTGGCATCAACCGCCGGGAAGACCAGCCAGGGGCCGTCAATGGGGGCTGTGGATTGTACCGTTGGCGTGGAATGTTCGGTTGTCGGCGGCTGAGCAGTGGTTGGCATCTGCATCTCAACACCGGTTTTTATATCCTGTGTCAGGGCAAAAGCTGTGTTGGTCGCATTACGCGCTTCAGCGGAAGGCGTCCCGGACCAGGCTGCCGGTGTCGGTGAAGTCAGACGGCAAGCCAGGCTTACGCCTGCCATAAGGAATATGATCCCAATCCAATTGCTTTTCACCGATTTAATCATTCCCCTATTCTCAATCTCCTAATACTTCAAGACTGGACATTGAGGCCACCAGCGCTTTTAGCCCCAGACCTTCAAAATAAACTTCCACCGTTTCATCTCCATATTCCAGACGGCTTTTTCGAACGACGCCCTCGCCGTATACCGGATGAGAGACCCGCATTTCCGGGAAGAATTGCTGCATGGGTGCGGCAGGCGGCGCAGACTTTTGGTGACTGCTCTTCGGCGGGCCATAGGTTTGGTTCCACCGGATCGCATTCAGCTCGTACGCGTCCACTTGCTCATAGGAGCGCGTGATCCGTCCGCGGATGAGGTCTACGGGAATATCCTCCAAAAAGCGGGAAGGCTGCATGGATTCATAACTACCGTAGGGGCTGCGACGCCGCCGGGCGCGGATCAGGAATAAGCGGTTCTTCGCCCGTGTCAGCCCCACATAGAACAGCCGGCGCTCCTCTGCCATTTCCTCCGGGTCATCACGGGAACGGCTGTGGGGCAGGTAATGTTCATCGAGGCCAATGATGAAGACCTGCGGGAATTCCAATCCCTTCGCTGTGTGCAGCGTCATCAAAGTCGGCGCGTCCAGGGTGTCCGGCAGCGTATCCTGATCGGCCACCAAAGCCATCGCTTCCAGGAATTCCGCCAAACCCTGATCCTCATATTCCAATAATACCTGCCGCAGACCAAGCACATTGGCCCAGCGGTCTTCATCCTCACCGCCATCATCCTTGATATACAGCTCATAACCCGTGTCCAGCATGACCTGGTCAAACAAGGTCGTCAGGGGGACCCGGCTCAACTGAACCCGCCAATCCGCCAGCATCCGCCCAAAGGGGATCAAGCGGGTTGCCGATCGACCCAGAGCCGTTTCCATCTCCTTGCCGGATTCACTGCCAAGCAGCAGCAAGGCGTCCCCGGTGCTCAGGCCGTGTTGTCGGGCAATCTCCTGTAAGTTTTCAAGCGTCACCGAACCAATCCCGCGCGGCGGCACGTTGATAACCCGTGCCAGACTGACCTCGTCCTGAGGATTGTAGATCAAACGCATAAAAGCGATCACATCCCGGACTTCACGCCGGCCATAAAACCGCTGGGCCCCCACCAGCCGGTAGTTCATATTTGCCCGCCGGAAGGCATCTTCCAGTAGCCGGGACTGGGCATTGGTGCGGTACATGATGGCAAAATCAGATTCTTTCGCCTGCCCCAGCAGGAGCTGCCGGGAAATCGTATCGACCACATAGCTGGCTTCATCGTAATCATCCCCGGCTTCATAGATCACGATCTCTTCACCGCTCCCGCGGTCGGAGAACAGCTTTTTCTCCGTGCGGTTGGTGTTCTCGTTGATCACAGCAACCGCTGCGTTCAGGATCGTCTGGGTGGAGCGGTAATTCTGTTCCAGCAGGATCTTTTTCGCTTCGGGAAAATCCTTCATAAAGCGCTCGACATTATGGTAATCGGCACCCCGCCAGCGATAAATGGATTGGTCCTCGTCCCCTACAACAAAAATGTTCTTATGCTGAGAGGCCAGGTAATACAGCAGGGTGTATTGGGCCTGGTTCGTATCCTGGAACTCATCCACAAGGATATGCCGGAACCGCTGGGCGTATTTTTGCCGGACTTCGGGGTGCTGTTCAAGCAGGCGGGCAGTATAAAGGAGCATGTCGTCGAAATCCATCGCGTTGCTCGCTTCCAGGTATTCCTGGTAGGCCTTATAAATCACCTTGATGGTTTCGTCCCGCGTGGAGAAGATCGGGAATTCATCCGGCCCCATCAGGTCGTTCTTGGCCTGACTGATCTTCGCCAGCACTTGCGTTGGGCGGTAATCCTTATTATTGATCCGCTTTTCCTTGATCACCCGCTTGACCAGGGAGACCTGGTCATCCGAGTCAAAGATGACGTAGTTATGGTCAATGGGAAGATAAGCCGCTTCACGTCGCAGGATGCGCCCGCAGATTGAATGGAAAGTGCCCAGCCAAAGACCGTCCGCCTTCCCTCCCAGGAGCGCTGCGACCCGGCCTTCCATCTCCCGGGCCGCCTTGTTGGTAAAGGTCACCGCCAGGATTTGATAAGCCGGGATGCCCATTGCTGCAATCAAATAAGCCACCCGAAAAGTCAGCACGCGGGTCTTCCCGGAACCCGGCCCGGCCAATACCAATACAGGACCGGGCGGAACCGCGACGGCCGTTTTTTGTTGTTGATTGAGTTCACTGAGTAAGTCTGCCATGATGAACCAGATTCTACCGTTGCGCTGTTAAAGCGTCAACGAAATACAACAACCAAGTTTCCCGCTGCCGGTGTTTTTCCCGGTTTCAATCCACACAGATTGTTTGCAGGTTATTTAACGATCCTTAAGCCCTCCTCCCACCATCCTTAACACTCCCATTATAAAATGGATTTGACCCAAAAATTCCATCTTCGTTTATCAAGGACTGATATGCCTCCTGCGTCAAACCGCCAACAGACTCGCCGGACCCTCATCGTTATTAGCATTGGGTGGGCATTAGCCGTCATCTGGTGGGCAGCAGCTGGGCAATGGAAATATATCTCCTTTCAAAACGTGTCCAACAGCCTAGGCGGTTTCCCATTGGCGCTGCTGGCGGTTTGGTTAATCTCCCGGCAGCCTGTCAACGCAACCAACCCCCGACACAGGAACCAAAAGCCCCTTTTGACCTGGCTTTTTCTCGCTTTCCTTTACCCGTTGGTGACCCTCTTATGGCTTTGTTTTGAAGTATTTGGCATTGCGCCTATGGAGAATTTTTCATGGCTCACGCACCCTGCATTCCTGGCCTTCAACCTGGTCGCAGGACTTGTCAGCGGCCCTCTGCTCAACCGGATCAGTAAGACCGGGCATCTTTCGAATCAGTTGAGAAAAGCCTTTATCTGTGGAGATGGGAGACTCATTCCTGCGCTGTTGTGGTGGTTGTGGCAGCTTCCTTTTATCTTGGTCAACGGCGCTGTGCTGAATCAGATGGAATTTCCTCTCCTCTGGCTGACGCTTTATTTACTGACCGCTCTGGTCATCTCCTTCTTCATAACTTGGGTAGGAAGCAAAGAACGCCGGGAAGTCCCATCCACGGCGTTCTAATATTTTAGTTGCCCATCCATCTACAGATTAAACCGGATTTCGATCACATCCCCATCCTGCACGATGTACTTCTTCCCTTCCAACCGCAGCTTCCCCTGATTGCGGGCTTCAGCGAAACCGCCCAGGGTGATCAGATCCGTATAAGAAACAACCTCCGCCCGGATAAACCCTTTTTGCATATCCGAGTGGATCACCCCTGCGGCTTCCGGTGCGTTCGCGCCGCGGCTCACCGTCCAGGCGTGGACTTCCTTCTCACCGGCCGTAAAAAAGGATTGCAGCCCCAGCAGGTCATAGGATAACCGGATGAAACGGTTCAGGCTGGGTTCCTGAATACCGTATTCTTCAAGAAAGATGGCCGCCTCGTCGGGTGGGAGTTGGGCAATATCCATTTCCAGCTTGGCCGGAATGGACACAACGGTCGTGTTTGCATAGAGTGATTCAATCTCGACGGTTTCCTGCTCCTCCGACTGGTTGATGACCACGACTTGCGGCTTCCGGCTCAGAAAGCCATAGGAGGACATCATTTTCTCCTCTTCCTCAGAGAAGGTCTCATTACGCAGTGGGATCTCCTGGTTGAGCAGGTCATTGATCCGCTCGAAAAGTGCCAGTTCTCTCTCAATCTGTGCCTTATCCCGACCAACCCCGCCGCGCTTAAGCTCATCGGACAAGCGTTGCAGCTTGCGTTCGACCAGGATCAGGTCATTGAGAATGAATTCGGCTTCCATACTGGCCATATCCCGGCGCGGGTCAATCGCGCCATCCATGTGAGGGACACTGGGATTCTCAAACTGTCGAATAACATGGATAAACCCATCCATCTGGGCCAGCGTATTGAGCAGCGGTCCGGAGATGCCGGCTTCCGAGGATTTGCCTTCCAGTCCGGCGATGTCNNTTTTTCGACCCGTTCATCGGGGACGTCTATGACCGCCGTGTGTACTTCCACCCTGCCGCCGCTGATCCCGGTGGGGACGTCGCCACAGGTCAGGGCGTTAAAAAGGGTCGTCTTGCCGGATTGGGGCAATCCAATGATACCTAATTCCATAAATTACTCCAATTATAACGACGCGCCCAAACAGAATTTCCGAGCCGCCGAATTTCTTTTCATAATACCACCCAATAAGGGGAATAGTGAATGGAGAATGGAGAATGGAGAATGG
>DPKV01000080.1 GCA_003542325.1 Anaerolineaceae bacterium | reverse complement strand
GGATAAGGTTTATTGAAATGGAAAAAGATAGTGGGTAGCGTGCTTCTAATTGTTTATCTGCGTTGATCACAATGATTTCATTGTTGGAAATGATTTGCCAATAATTTCCATTAGAACTTACCCAATAAATTTGGCCGCTTTCGTAATCAATGTATTTGGACAAGTCAAAGGCTGGCTGCAAATCGCTCAAGCTGAGCACTTGGGTGGTTCCGCAGATATCTGGAATACTATTATCAATGATTGTACTGCCACGAAGATCGAGCACATTATTAATACAAGTGTAATTGAATGAAATTATCGATTCCAATTCTTCACTATTGAATAGTTCGATATTATGATAAATGGCTCTTTCATCTCCTTTATAAGAATAACAAAGGATGGCATTGTTATTTAAAAGGTCAACGCCAATAACCATTGTGTCCAACCGGTTGTCCGGCTCTAATTCAACCGTTTCATATTGACCTTCGTTTCCATTTGAATCCGGAATCTTTAGCCAAAATTCAGCAATCTCAAAGGTTTCCAATGATAAAGTTCGATAGAAGGCATATTCACCTGTTTCATCCTCCATCGGTTGACTTGAAGTCCAGACGACAATCTTTGGTGAAGTGTTGGAGATTCCTATCATTCCTGATCCGCGCGTACCATCATCAAGTGTGTCGATAGCGGGTGAAAGGGTTGTGATCTGTAAATCGGTATTAATAACAGCCATTGAATCATCAGACGAGATGGGTAAGACGAATAATTTATCTCCAACCCAGAGGCTGTTTACCATCCACAAATAAGGCAGCTCAATTGTTTCCACCTTACCATCAATACTTAATCTGGATACATAGTTCTCTCTTGCGCCATAGATAAGATAGAGATTATTCTCATCATCTATACCGGCAGGACCCTGGAATGTGGTTTTTGGGTCTACAGAAATGGTACTGTAGTTGCTTTGCGAATTAAGTGAATAAGAGAATATCTTCCAAGTCGAAACATTACTTTCTATATGAGATATGACGATAGGTTTTTCATTGGAGCTTAAGTCTGACATGCTCGATGTTGGATCAAGCCCATCAGAAGGCGCTTGTGTTACCAATACTGTTGAATCTGTCAAGCCTGGTTGGTCAATTTCTTTATAGGTGTCATCCGCTATAGAACAAGCAGTTAATTCAATGATAACAAAGATAGTCAACGTTACGAAAAGGGTGGTTTTCTTCATAATTGTCCCCTAAAGACTCAAATAGAGGTTTAGAAAATTATTGTATTCAAAATTAGCTATTGTGGTTCAGTACATATTGATACAATAGGTGTATTGTGTTGTCCAAGGATAGTTTAATCTATCGTTTGTATGGCAACTATACCGCATTGGGTTCAAGGCACTAACCATTCCTACATGTGTATTCGGAATAATACCCAAATCGCCTAAACCCAATAACGAGGCCGACGTGAAATAGCCTAAATCATTGGATATTATATAGCTTTGAAAAATTGACACCCATATCCAAGCATCTGAGTAAGGATACCAGGTTCCCGTGGTCGGAATGCCCCCATAGTATAAAGCCTGGGAAACATAATTAACACAATCAGTACATGGGAAAGGATAGTATGCCGGATTATAAAAGAGTGTGTTTTGCAATGTACCATCGTAACAGGTAACGGTGGTGTTCCTTACCCAGGACCTAATATACACGGCAGCTGTACTACCACTATATGACTTTGAGCCTAATGGGACTGTCGAGACCGTAAATGCGCCAGAAGAGGCGGATAGATCGTTCAGCAAGGTATTTGCCAGCTCTTCAATTGGAGTAACATACATGATATTGTCGGGCATTAACAAATAATCAGGCTCGATTCGCTTAGGTTTTCCTTCAAACAACACAACTTTATCTGTGCCGGGGTCGTCCAGAGATTCGCTTGAGAAATAATCTGTTAGGACTATCCCTTTCTCAAAATCAACCGACATCGTGTGTTTATTTACAATCGAAATTGTAAATTCGCCTTCATCAATTGATTGTTGAACCCCGTCAAGTATGTCACTGGCATAAGCCTCCAAAAGGAGTGCTAGTACTTGGTCTTTCCCTTCAACCTCTTTTAATGCAAGTTGAGCAGCTTGATAAGGTGGGTAATCTTTTGCGATTTGTAGAATCGGAATTCCTGTTAGATTGACAATCTCAGTCACTTCAATTTCCCCAGACGATTTTGTTTCGATTGTTGTTAGGTCAAATTTTGACTCTATCCTAACCAAATCCGAATGTAGACCTTCTATAAAATATTTTTGGTAGAAGGATTGTCTTTCTTTAACAAGCTTGATCATTGTGTCCGACAAATATACTTGCTCTTCCAGATACCCCTTTGACATTAAGTTCTCATACGACCCTAATGCCTTTGGTAAGAAATCGGTATTTGATTTGTCGTTTGCATAAATAGGATACGTAGTGCCTATACTAACAAATATTGCCGCAAAAACACAAGCGATTTGTAGAAACTTACGAAATTTACTATTCATTGTCATCCCCTTTCGTTTTGCTATAAAGAAAACCACCCACATCTATTTTACACCCTTGGTCGAAAAGAATATTAAAATTAAAGAAGACTTTTATTATTGTCTAGTTACAATATTGGAGTGTGGTTTTTGTTTATTATCAACAACCGCCTTCAATAATTTCTTGAGCAGGCGTGTTTTTAAGAATTCCGGATTCAAACGGCTTTTTCAAAAGCCGCCAACCAGGTGGGCAGAACCTGAATAAATTCATCCATGATCAGCCGGGTCTGTTCTTCGAAGAAGGCGTAATTCCCGTAGGCTTCTCCTCCTTTTGGGTCAATAAGGTCAGATACTCCCCGGAGGATCAGGCAGGGCAGGTTGTTCCGTTTCGCCACCCAGGCAATTGCACCCGATTCCCAATCTCCGGCCGGCGCATTGAACTTTTCGATCAGGTGGGGAATATCCTCAGGACGGATATCCCGGTCGGCTGAGACCAGCGTCTTGCGGATCACCGGCTGGGGTGGGGGATCAGGTACCCAGGACAGATCCGGATTGCAGGTGTAGTGTGCGATGGCATTGTCCTGGTCGGTCATCTGCTCGATAATATCGTAGATGACGGTTTTTTCAGCGAGGATGACCGCACCGCGCTCCACCTGCCCGGCAAATCCGCCGCAGGTTCCCAGATTGATAACCCTTTGCGGATGCCAGCGATCGATAGCGTATTGGGTGGATGCCGCGGCTGCAACTTTTCCCCAGCCCCCGTGGAGGAAGCTGACCTTATGACCCTCGATGGACGTCGTAAAGCAAGCCCCGTAAGGTGTGGTTTCAGGCTCACACTCCGGAAAATGAATGCATAGTGCCTTCCACTCCGCCCTGGCAGAGATCAGGATAGCCGTTTCAATGTTTTTATTCATTGCGCGGGCTTTTCTTTCCGAGGGAGGCCATGTAGATCACGAACATCTCCGGCGGGGTCAGATCAACCAGGGCATCCACGGTATCATCGTCAAAGTACCCGATGGCGCAAACGCCGCAGTTGATCGATTCCGCGGCCAGGTGCAGGTTCTGGCAGACATGCCCGGCGTCCAGATACATATAGCGATAGCTGCGCTCGGCATAGCGCCAGACGGTCCGGTATGGGACGGCGGCCCAGATGAAGGTCACCGCGCTGGTGAGGACTTGCCGCTGACCACCGCAAGCCTGGGCCAGTTCTGCGTTGAATTGTTCATCCAGGCGGATGGGAGCCAGTTTGTGTTCGAGGGCCATATACCGATACAGGCCGGGGTCCAGCCCCTCCACGCGGTTGATCGACAGATAAGTTTCAAAGGGATGCCGGCAGCCTGCGGAAGGAACGGTTCGCCACGTGACGTGCCGTTTTTCGTCAATGCTCTTCACGCCCTGGGTCAGCCAAAGCAGATAGGAAAGCTCTACCAGTGAGAGGGAATCGTCACTGTATCGCCGCAGGGACCGTCGTTCCTCAATCGCCTTCCGCAGATCGTACAGGCCGAAATCGATGCCTTCCGGTTTCGGCAGGCCGATCAACGGCCTGGGGTTTTTCAACGGGGTTTCATACGGCGGCTGCGGTTTCTTTAAATTCTGGTCCGACTCGCTGATGTTCGGCAGTTTGGTCTCTTCAATGAATTGATATCCGTTTTCTTTCAGCATTGCGGCGGGTCTCCTCGGTGTCGGTTATTTATTAATCGTTTTCCAATATTTACGTTTCATGCCGTCGCCGGGTTCCTCAAAGGTGGCGTATTTAAATCCCTGATCCAGGAGGAAAGCGTGCTGATCCTCTTCAGAGTTCGCGTTAGTACCGGGGTGCAGAAGGATCATGCCGCCGCTTCGGACGACCCGTGACATCTCGTTATATTCTTCCTGTGGACGATCCCCAAACACATGCCCGGCCATAATGATATCGGCAAAATCATCCGGCAGGGGAATCTGGGTGATGGTGCCATCCAGGGGAAAGATATTGTCCAGCCCCAATCGATCGCGCTTTTCCCAGATATATTGACGCAGTTTGGATACCGGCTCCACGGCGTAGACGACATTGGCTACCGGTGCGATGGTGAAAGCGAGGCGGCCGGTGCCTGCCCCAATATCCAATACCACTTTGTCTTTGAAATCCGCCATGGAGAGTAAGGACGCATCATCCCAATTCAGGAATTGAAGTTCATCGTATTTCGCCGGGTCCAGAACGTAGACCAGCCAATCCTGAATTTCGATCATCACATGAATCTCGGCTTGACGCCGTTCTTCCGGGGTTGGATTAGGATTAGCTAATGCCAGGCACTGGTCAATATAGTCATTGACAGGAGGGTAGAGTTTACGCAGGTACCATTCCACCGATGGATTGGCTTTGAGCGCAGTCCCCATTTGAGGCGTTGGTTTATAGTAACCAGATGCAAGGCCTTCACCATGGATGGGTTCAAGAAGGAGCAGGGCATTGAAACTGATTTGGGTGACGTCTAACCAGCCAATATCAGCCATACAGCCGCCTTTCTACCAGCGAATGACGCTGGCGATCATTGAGATGATCATAATGGCTGCCATTATGGCAAAGAAAATCTTATAAATGTTATTGGTTTTGTTTTTGTCTTTGTTATTGCTCATAATTTAATCATTCCAATTGAATTTTGATGGATTGGGCCATTTCCAGAGTGATGCCTTTGATCTCGGCGATCTCTTCGGATGCGGCCTGCCTGATGCCCTCAACGGACCCGAATTTTTGCAGGAGTTGGCGCCTGCGGGTGGGGCCAATTCCGGGGATCACATCCAGGCGGGAGGCCAGGCCCTGCTTCTGGCGGCGTTTGCGATGGGCTGTGATGGCAAAGCGGTGTGCTTCATCCCGGATGCGCTGGACCAGGTAGAGACCTGCGGAATGGCGTTCCAGGAAAATGGAGTTGTGCTGATCCGGCAGGAAAAGCTCTTCCTCCTGTTTGGCCAAACCGGCCACCGGCACCCTGCCCAATAAATTATACTCCTCCAGAACTTTCACAGCCCGGCTGAGCTGGCCTTTTCCGCCGTCGACCAGAAGCAGGTCGGGCAGAATGGAAAATGCCAGGTCAGGTTTCTTGCCTACTTTCTCTTCTTCTTCCGCCAATGCCTTCCACCGCCTGAACCGCCGGAAGAGGACTTCTTCCATGCTGGCAAAGTCATCCTGCCCAAGGACCGTTTTAATATTGAACCGGCGATAAAGCTTTTTATTCGGTGTCCCTTGCTCGAAAACCACCATGCTGCCCACGCTGGCGACACCCTGAGTCGTTGAGATGTCGTAACACTCGATCCGATTCGGCGGCTCTGAGAGGCCCAGGGCTTCCTGTAATTCGGTGAGTGCACCGGTTTGACGGTTCTTATCTGCTTCCCAACGCGTTTTCAAGGCGTTCAACGTGTCCACCGCATTCTCAGTTGCCATATCGATCAAAGACTGGTTGAGTTCATGGTGGGGGACGGTGATCTCGACCTTTTCCCCTGAAGAGCGGCTGTTCAACCAGGTGTTGATGATCTGGGCTTCTTCCAATTCCGTGGGAAGGAGGACTTTCTGAGGGACAAAAGCTGCCTGGGAGTAAAACTGTTTGACAAATTCCTCCAGGATTTCCTGGTCATTTTCATCTTCGGTGCCTTCCAGGACGAAGTATTCCCGGCCGATCAATTTGCCGCTGCGGATGAAGAAGACCTGGACACAGGCTTCACCGTCAGAACGGGCCATGGCGATGACATCCGAATCGGTCTGATCGCTGCTGACCACTTTTTGACGTTCAACAACCTTATCGATCGCCTGGAGCTGGTCACGGATGGCAGCCGCCTTTTCATATTGGAGATCCTCAGCGGCTTTTTCCATCGCCTGGTTCAGACGAAGAACGACCGGATCTGTCCGGCCTTCCAGGAACTTGCAGAGGTCATCAATGACCTGGCGGTAATCAGCCTGGGTGATGGCGCCGATGCAGGGCGCAGTACAGAGCTTGATATCATAGTACAAACAAGCCCGGCTGTCTTTCCCGGTGATCTCCCGGTTGCAGGTCAGATAGGGGAAGATCTTTCGCAGCAGGTCCAGGGTCTGATGCAGAGCCCAGACGCTGGTATAAGGACCAAAGTAGCGTGAACCGTCGTCTTGCATCTGGCGGGTGATGGTGACCTTCGGGAAGGAGTCCTGCCAGTGGACTTTGATGTAGGGGTAGCGTTTGTCGTCCTTCAGGCGAACGTTATATTGCGGTTTGTGACGCTTGATCAACGTCATTTCCAGGATCAGCGCTTCGAGCTCTGACCCGACAACAATCCACTCGATATCGGCGATATCCCGCACCAGCCGGTGGGTTTTGTGGTTTTCCAGCGCGGTGGCGTGGAAATAGGAACGCACCCGG
>DPKV01000240.1 GCA_003542325.1 Anaerolineaceae bacterium | reverse complement strand
TTGGTGGATATCAACCTGACCCGGTCACCTGATCCGGACCCGTATCCCTTCTGGGGACAGGCGGAAATGCAAAACGGTCAAAATTACGCTGAATGGGATAACCGCTCTGCCAGTGAATACCTTGAACAGGCACGGATGACCGTCGATATGGCGGAGCGGCAGTTGTTATACCGGAATTTCCAGGTGCTCTTTATGCGGGAAATGCCGTCTCTGCCGCTTTTCTACCCGGTATACACTTATGCTATATCTTCGGATATCAAAGGCATTAATTTTGGGCCGATCTTTGAACCCAGTGACCGGTTTAATAACGTTTATGAATGGTACATCATTTCCGGAAGAGAAATGCTTTCAGATGAAACCGTGACCGATACACCAGAATCTGGAAATTAATAAATTATGGCGTCATTCTATACTGGCGGTGGTGATCAGGGCGAAACAGGCTTTTTGGGCAAAGGCCGGATTTCTAAAAGCTCCCTGCGGATTGAAGCTGTGGGAACCGTGGATGAAGTTACGGCTGCGCTTGGGTTTTCCCGTTCCATAGCCGCCAGTGAGAAAACCCGCTCTATCCTGCTTCAAATTCAGAAACAGCTGTATGGATTGATGACCGAACTCTCAGCCAGCCCTGAGAATGCGGAAATCTTTTCCAGAATTACAGGCGAAGACATAGCCTGGCTGGAAGGGCAAGTCGGGGAGATTGAGAAAATCGTTGCCTTACCGCGTGAATTCATCCTCCCGGGAGAAACACCGGCCAGCGGTGCATTGTCCCTGGCGCGGACGATTACCCGCCGGGCCGAACGCCGCGTTGTATCTTTATATGACGCCGGGGAAATTTCGAACAAGGATTTGATTGCGTATTTAAATCGGTTATCCTCTTTACTTTTTATTTTGGAAGTCTACGAATCTTCCCAATCCGGGGGAACTGTCCGGCTGGCAAAGGGAGGATAACCCATGATCGGTACGTTGATCAACGTCGGGACGATTCTCCTCGGCTCATTTTTGGGGATTTTGGTTGGGAAGCGGCTATCTGACCGATTAAGGAATACGATTATTGCCGGCCTGGGACTATTTACTTTCGGTTATGGCATTATGGCTTTCATCGATACGGAAAACGCCCTTGTCCCATTAGGTGGTTTATTGATCGGGGCCCTTCTCGGGGAATGGTGGAAGTTGGAAGAGGGCCTGGAGAAAGCGGGCGGTTTTCTGCGTGACCGATTTGTTCGCAAGGGGAGTGATGAAGCACAGCAGGGCCAGTTTGTGGAAGGATTTGTCACCGCTTCATTGGTTTTTGTTATCGGACCAATTGCAATCCTAGGGTCTATTCAAGACGGCCTGACCGGAGATTTTGAAATGTTGGCTATCAAAGCCGTTCTGGATGGCTTTGCCTCCATTGCATTTGCATCTTCTCTCGGGATGGGTGTCGCTTTTTCAGCGCTTTCAATTCTCATTTATCAATCCGCTATCACATTATTAGCCAGCTTTTTCAGCCTGTATTTCTCTGCCGCGATGATGAACGAAATGACCGCGGTGGGTGGGCTGGTCCTGATGGCGATCGCAATCAGCAGCCTGTTGGGGATCAGGAAGATCCGAACCGGGAGTTTTCTGCCGGCGTTGTTGATCACGCCGTTGATCGTCTGGGTTTTGGAACGCTTTTTCGGGGGATGATAAAAAAGAGCCTCTCGAAAGAGGCTCTGTACTTCGTGGCCATTTATTTTTACTTTTGAAGCAGAGCATCCAGCGTGTCAAAGAGTTGGGAAGAATAAACCAATTTTTCGCCATTGATCAAGAACGAGGGCGTTCCCTGCAGGCCGATGGCATCCGCATAGGCATAATCGTCCAAATATGACTGCGCATAGGTATCTGATTCCAAACAGGCTGTAAAGGAGTCTGTGTCCATCCCCACGTTTGATGCATATCGGATCAGGTTTTCGACGGAAAATGAATCCGTGTAGCCTACATGTGTGAAGAGCTGTTCTTTGTAGTCATAGAACAGGTTCTGTTCTGCAGCGCAGTATGATGCTTCCGATGCTGCAATGTAACCCTCATCATTGTAGGGGATATTGACATAGGTGAAATACACCTCACCGGTATTGACATATTTCTCAATAAAATCCGCTTCTGTATTTTCCGAGAAGTCTTTGCAATGGCTGCAACCATAGTTTGAAAATTCCACCACAGAGATTGGCGCATTCGGATTGCCAATGGAGAATTTGTTCGTGTTCTCATACTTACTTGCTTTGGTAAACAATCTGGGCAGAAAGATCAATGCTGCAATTAAAAGAATGCCTATCACGGCCACCGATACGAAGGTGATTGTTTTTCGTCGTTTTTGCTGCCTTCGTTTTTCACGAAGCATTTCACGTTTGCTTTGGGTTTGAGACATTGACTACCTCCAGAATGCGGTGCAACGGTATGATTTTCCCATAAGTAAGGGGTTTTGTCTAGCCGGGATCGAAATTTAATGAATTTACTATTAAGAGGGAGAGGTTAAAGCTGTAGTTCGTATACTTTTATTTCTTCTTTGGTCCGAATAAAACCAAATTTTTGGTACAGGCGCAAGGACGCCCGGTTATCCGATTGGGTGTTCACAGTCACTCGCCAAAAACCTCGATGTTCGAACTGTTTCAACAGGTCGTGGACAAGGGCAAAGGCGATACCCTGGTGTTGTTCTTCGGGTTGAACCGCCAATCGCGCCAAATGGCCATAAATGGTCATGGCGGTACTGATCTGGTACCCGACAATTGTTTTGCCTTTTACTGCTACTGTGCTGATGCCGGGTTGTTGGAATGCTTTGCTCAATCCGGAGAGGGAATTCTGCCATAAAGACGGGAATGCCGCCCTATCGATGGCTTCAACAGCAGGGAGGTCAACCAGATGCATTGGCCGGAGGATGATCTCAGGATTTCGCTGACTCTCATGCGGAAATTCCCCCTGCCACTCGAGAACAACAATGTTATGACGGTTTTTTAGTCCGGCTTTTTTCAGGACAGTATTAAACCAGGGATGCAATGCCAGGGCGGCCAGACGCTTGGCACCCTGGTGCCTAAGATTCTCAACCGCGAGTGGTAATAGTCGGTTCCAACATGCGCTTTCGTCAATCAATTTCATCGCGCCGAAAGCCCGGACCCAGGCCGACTCCTCATTTTCAGGGACTGCACATAACACAGCCTGGATACGGTCCCCGCAGGTCTCGATCAGGTAAGGGTGGCTGCCGATCCAATCGAGCGCGGAAAACCAGTCCAGGTGCCGGTGAATGTTGATGTTTTGATTGTAGAAATCGGCTAACGCGTTGTAATCTGCAGGGGTGGCTTCAACGATTTGTGTCTCTTGAGCAGATGGTTTCTTTTCTTGAAGCATTTGTCACCTTTCAGAAAGTGATAAAACGAGATCGGCTATTGCAACAAAAAAAGAACGGGCCTGGGTTTCCCGTTCACATAGATCTTAATTTCTGTAGAAGTGCCTTAGCTGCCTGCGCCTGGTCTTCCTCGGGCAATTTCTTGAGCGCTGACAGGAGTTGATTATACAATGCTTCGTTGGCATTGGCGGCAACTTCATCCTGTGGGAATTCGGGGTTCCATTGGCCGGCGGCTTGCCTGACGGGTTGCTGCTCTTTAAATTCATCCAATTCCAATTCCGGGAAAAGGTCATGTAAAGAGAGATGAAAGTGTGTGCAAATGATTTGAAGGTGATTCAATGGAATGGAGAAGGCACCGTTTTTGTATACATTTAATGTATCGGCTGGGATATCCAGCACTTCCGCCAGTTCGTCCAGCTTGATGTTGTTATTTTCTGTTTCCAGAACAAGACGAGACCGTATCCATTTCTCTCTGAGTTGAATATATGCTGAGCGTTTATCCTCTTCAAGCAGAGAAAAACGCAGGCAGGAATTGGTCTGACCTTGCAAGCAGTCCATCACAGGAATCCCAAAGTATAAAGCCAGAATCTCAATTTCCGGCAAAGATAGCGATTCTTCACCCTGTTCAAATGCCAGGTAGCGGGTTTTGGAAGTCCCGAGGATCCTGGCGCAGTCATGAAGACTCATCTGCATTGATTTTCGGATACTTTTAATGTTCAGGTTTAATTCTTCGGGTAGTTGCGCCATAATCTTCTTCCCGGCCTGGTGAGCATAGGGATGGGTTAATAAAATTATAGCGTATTGCCTGAAAAATATCTATTCTCAGGCTGGATTTTACGTTATGGGAAATGTTTTCTAACCGGATTAATCAATCATAAAGCAAACGGCAGGGAGGCATCCTGATAGACGCAATGGCCTTCAATCAACGTTGCCAGTGGGCTTATCTGCGCCAATTCCTCCGGGGGAGCCATAAATGGATTTTGTGGAAGAAGCAGCAAATCCGCTTTATACCCGGGCGCGATCCTGCCCAAATGTGTGCCACGCTGGCCGATCAAAGCAGGCGTGTGGCTGAATCCAGCCACAGCTTGTACCAGGGTCAAACGTTCACGAGGGTACCAGCCATCATGCCCTGGGCTTCCATCCAAACGCCGCCGAGTGACAGCCGCATGAATCCCATGGAAAGGGTTCACCGGTTCAACGGGTGCATCAGAGCCAAAGACGAGTGTTGCGCCCTTTTCAGCCAAGGAATGGTAGGCATAAGACCAGGCGGCGCGTCCGCCGAGGAAACGGTCGGCCATGAGCATGTCTGAAGGGGCATGGATGGGCTGGACGGAGGCAATGATGTCCAATTCCGCCAGGCGAGGCAGGTCTTCCGGTGAAATCACCTGGACATGCTCAATCCGGTGGTGATAGTGGGGAAGGTTTTGACCTGTCTCGTACTTTCGAAGTTTCTCGTAGGCGTTTAGCACGACCCTGTTTGCCCTGTCCCCAATTGCATGGATTGCCAAAGCGAGGCCGTGGCTGCCGGTATTTTTCCCAATCTTGACGATCTCCTCTTCTGTCAGGAGCAACGCGCCGATATTGGAAGACCCTTCGTAAGGGGTCAGCATCGCGCCGGTTTGTGGGCCGAGCGCGCCATCAGAGAACAGTTTTACTCCCCCGATGTTTAGCCAATCGTCGCCAAAATCCGTTTGCAGGCCGTCAGCGATAAAATCATCCAGATGATCGAAAGGTACGTTTTTTCGCACCCGGAATTTCAGGTCTCCGCTTTGATGCAATTGTTGCAGCGCAAGCCAGCAGTCATACCCATCGAAATCATGGACGCCGACCAGCCCCATCCGCCAAAGCTCCTGGAAGAGTTCTTTGAACAAAGCAGCCAGAGAATCAACGGTGGGTTTTGGGATGATTGATTCGACCAGAGCTGTTGCTTCACCTTCCAAAAGGATCCCCGTGGGGTTCCCATTTGCATCCTTTTGGATCGTTCCGCCGGGTGGGTCGGGTGTCTTTACATCGATCCCAGCCAGGGCTAATGCACGGCTGTTGGCCCAGGCAGCATGGAGCGATTTTGCGGTCAAAAAGGCTGGCCGGCCACCACACACGGCGTCCAGCATGGCTGCCGTACCGAATCCTTCAGGCCAGACGTTCTGGTTCCAGCCGTGCCCCCGCACCCAGGCGTCCTCAGGCAGTTTCCGGGCCATGGAACGAACCCGGGACAGGCATTCCGCCAATGATGAAGTTTCACAATCCACCATCGCTTGGGTTTCAGCCAGGTAACGCAGGTGGACGTGGGCATCCGTCAACCCGGGCCAGATGGTTATGCCGTTCAGGTCGATGAGGGTTTCGGCTTGAGCAGAACCGGACAGGATGTCCTGCTCCGTTCCCAGCGCGAGAATTCGGCCCCGGTCGATGACCAGGGCGGTGGCATCCGGGTAGCCGGGTGCATATATTTGGGCATTATGAAGGATTTTCATGGAAATTTGCTTAATAAATGCAGTTCAGGAGGTTATCCCAGGATCTTATCCAGAATGGTGTTCAATTCCTCATCCGAATAATAATAGATGACCAGACTACCGCCTTTTTTCCCGTTGTTGAGATTTACTTTTGTCCCAAAGAAGGACCGTAAGCGCGATTCCAGTTCTTTCACCTCGGGGGTGGGTTCAGGTTTGGGATTGGCGGGAGGACGTTCACCGGTTAATTTCTTCACAAGCGCTTCAGTCTGGCGGACATTCAGTTCAAGGTTGAGCACCGTACCCAGGGCCGCTTTTTGAGCCTGTGCCGTGGAAAGACCCAGTAAGGTGCGTGCATGACCTTCAGAGATCAAGCCTTCTGCCAGCGCACGCCGGACTTGTTCGGGAAGGTTCAGCAGGCGGAGTGTATTGGTCACACTGGTGCGGCTCTTCCCCACCCGTTCAGCAATTTGCTCATGCGTGAGAGAAAAATTATCAACAAGCTGCCGGAAAGCCTCGGCCGTTTCGAGAGGTGTCAGATCGGCACGCTGTACGTTTTCGATCAAAGCCAGCTCGAGTTGTTCCAGTTCATTGACCGTCCGCAAAATGACTGGAACCATCGTCAGGCTGGCCAGGGTGGCAGCCCGTAAACGGCGTTCACCGGCAACCAATGTGTACTGGTCCGATCCCGGTGTGGGTGAAACGATCAAAGGTTGGATGATGCCATGCTCGCGGATGGAAGCCGCCAATTCTTCCAGCGCTTCTTCATTCATTTGACTTCTGGGCTGCTGGGGGTTGGGCTGGATTTGTTCAATTGGGATTTGGGTGATACCCTGACCAGAGACGGGTGGATTCTGGCTTGCCTGTTCATCATTACCTGGGATAAGTGCGTCTAATCCTCTGCCAAGACCGGGTCTGCGTGCCATTAAATTGCCTCCTGTATGATGGGAACTTTTACATCATCTGAGACCAATAATTCTTTTGCCAGAGCGGCGTAAGCCCTGGCCCCGCTCGATTCGGGTGCGTAGACTGAAATCGGCATGCCGTATGAAGGGGCTTCTGCCAGGCGGATTGATCGAGGAATGACCGAATTGAAGACCTGCTTACCGAAAAAATGCTGGACTTCATGTACAACATCAGCCGCGAGGTTGGTGCGGCCGTCGTACATGGTGAGGATGACCCCACGGATGGCCAGGTCGGAATAAAGCGCATTCTTGACCCGGTTTATGGTCTGTGTCAATTGACCCAGACCTTCCAGAGCCAGATATTCACATTGAACAGGAATCAGGACGCCATTACGGCCTGCCACCAGTCCATTAAGGGTCAGCAAACCCAGAGAGGGGGGACAATCCACCAAAATATAATCATATCGGTTGCGGATTGGTTCCAGAATTTCCTGCAAACGTGATTCGCGTTTACTGACCTCGATTAATTCAATCTCCGCGCCGGCAAGAGCCGGAGAGGAGGGCAGCAGGGAAAGCTTGAACCGGGGGTTATGCAGGATCTGGGACATGATGGGCTGAGCGCCGATCAGCACTTCGTAGGTTCCGCTTTCCACTTCGTTCTTGTCAATCCCAAGGCAGGATGTGGCATTCGCCTGGGGGTCAATATCGATGATCAGGACACGCTGTCCAAAATACCCCAGGTACGCCCCGAGGTTAATGGCTGTGGTGGTTTTTCCCACGCCGCCTT
>DPKV01000049.1:4666-7287 GCA_003542325.1 Anaerolineaceae bacterium | reverse complement strand
GTATCGTATATGAACGTCAAGGTATTTACATCAAACTATTTCAGTGCCATCATCCTCTTAGGCAGGATATTCAGTGCCTTCAAAATTGCCATCTTCCATTTCTTCAATTATGTTCCTTGCTTCCTCTGCCTGGTCATTTGGGACCAGGAGTTGTACCTCTCCCAACATTCCAACCGTCAATCCATAGGTTCGCCCAATGCTTTCCTGAACGAGCATAACTTTAATCCCCTGGGCCTCAAGAAAGCCTTTAACCATTTCCGCATCAAGTTCACCTGCAGCGGTATAAACCTTAATCAAATCCATATTATTCCTTCGTTAACAATAAATAATTAATTGCTTTTGAATAGGCGGCCAACGCCTCCAGATGCTTATCCTGATTCGCTGCAATATCACCAATTGCTTCCCATAATTCGCTCTGGCTTTCCATTCTTGATTCGGCGGCTTCCAACAGCCATTCTTTTATTTCATCCAGATAGCTATCATCTGAGATATAAGTTTTGATGATGTCCAATCCCTGGTTGATGTCACCTTGCTTTAAAACCTGCTTCGCGAATTGCAATGGTTCGGGAATTTCGATCAGGTAACCATTTACCGGATTGAAATAAAGGTTATCCTCCTCCGTCCACTCAATAGGTTCCTCGATTACTAGTGGCATTTCCTCAGGTATTTCTTCAATTATCATAACGGGCTGCGTGTCTTCATCACTGAAAGCCCCAAAATCCTCGTCCGATAAGGGGGTTTCGTCCGCTGGAGATAACTCTTCGGCAGCTTCAACATTTACCGGATCAATATCAATCGCTGTTTCTTCGTTTGGGAGTGCCGCTTCACCTTGTACCGCCTCTTGTTCTGGAGCCGAACCGGTGTCGTCCAGATTTTCAATCGGAGAAGAAATGTCCGGTTTTTGAACTTCTTCGAAATCTTCCAATTCCTCGAAATCTTCAAAGGATTCCAATCCTTCAATCGCCTCAAGATCGTCAGCGAGAGATTGTGGGGAAGTTAGGACAACCGGCTTTGTGATTTCATTCAATGCCTCTTCGGCCAATGGTGTGGGTTGGTAAAAATTTTCCTCAGGATAGGATTCGGTGATTAATCTTTGCAGCCACTTGGGTAATTCTTCATCATCAGGAAGTACCTCCTCTTCATCGAAAGCCAGATTCTCATCAATGGGAGAGGTACCGCCTTCCAGGTAAGATGATTCTTCATTGTCCGAGAGGATTTTATCTTCGATGAAAGGGGAGTCCTCGCTTTTCTGAATAATTTCAAGTAAACCGGATGCCGGTTCTTCTTCCTCTTGATTGGAGGCGAAATCTTCAAGGCTGTCATCAGCGATTAATTCGGAAATATCCATGAACGGCTCTTCTTCGGAGCGGGAGGCAGGTTCAGGAACAGAATTTTCCAACTCATTTTCTAAATGTTGTTGATCAACTTCTAAAATATTCTTCGGTTGCGTATGATCCTCTGAAACAGTAGAGGGTTCAATATCCAATTCAGTGATTTCGTTCACCCATTCCAGGTTTTCGTTTTCATCGTTTAAGAAATCTGACGTCAGGATTGAGATCTTTTCTGTATCATCCACCTTGCCTGTTTCTTCTTCCTGAGACTGACCTTCTTCTTCTTCAGTGTTGAGAGTATCAGGTAGCGTTTCGAGTGGTTCGACCGTATCTTCTGCTGTGTCTGAAGTTAGGAAATCTTTTTGAAGTTCATCGTCCGACTTTTGCGCATCCTCCAGGACCGCCAACTCCTCAGAAAAGGTTTCGATCTCATCCCCTGAATCCTGAGAGGTATCAGAGCTCGTTGAAGCCTGGGATCCTTCTTCAGCCTTCGGGAGTTCTCCCTTCGCAGCCTGAATTCTGTTTGCCTTTGTTTCTTCCTCAAGACCCTGAAGCCACAATGGAATATCCTCTTTTGGATTGCGAGAGGTCTCATGTGGTGGTTTTGGTGAGATATTATTTTCTTGGTCTTTCATGTCTGTATCTCTTAGGTATTGGAAACAGTGGTTTCAATCCTATAATACGATGTATCGTGGGACTGGTCAAGATAAAGCAGAACAGAACAATTGTAAGTGACAACCGCCCGAAATAATCACGGGCGGTTGAGTAGTGTCTCGTTAATTTGTTTTATTCACCCAGGTAATCCCGAAGCCGCCGTTTTATGGAGGGGTGACGGAGCCGGCTGAGAGCCTGAGCTTCGATCTGGCGGACACGCTCCCGCGTGACACCCATTTTTCGGCCGACTTCCTCAAGCGTGTAAGCCTGGCCATCCAAAAGACCGTAACGCAGTTGGAGGATACGGACTTCTCTGGGGGGAAGCGAATCGAGAACAGAACCTAAATGCTCTTTAAGGAGGTTATAGGTCGCCATGTCGTCTGGCGGCGGCGCTTCATCATCTTCAATAAAGTCACCCAACATCGAATCTTCTTCATCGTCGGTTGGTGTTTCCAGGGATAGTGGCCGACGGGCCACTTGAATCATGTGTTCCACTTTCTTTGGAGGGACTTCAAGGGTTTCCGCCAGCTCTTCAACGGTTGGTTCCCGGCCAAGCCTTTGTGTCAACTGATGCTGAATTCGGAGCAGTTTGTTGATCTGGTCACCCATATGTACAGGGACCCGGATTGTGCGTCC
>DPKV01000049.1:0-4511 GCA_003542325.1 Anaerolineaceae bacterium | reverse complement strand
TCGACGCCGGGATGAGACGTTTCCTCTGGCAAGCTCTTCACGAGCCATGCGGCCGCTTTCAATTCGTTGAGCCAGTTCCACTTCCTGTGTTGCGGTCAAAAGCGGAACCCTGCTGACCTCTTTAAGATAAAGGCCAATGGTATCGTCTGTATCAATATTGGCGAGGTCGTCTGCAGGTTTGACTTCCTCTTCTTCCTCTTCAAGTTCTTCCTGCTTGAGATCTTCATCGGAAGGGTCGGCCAGTAACTCTGCATCTTCGATATAGGGTATACCAGCGCTGATCAATGCTGCAAACGCTTCTTCCAGTTGTTCGACGTCCTGTTCAGCATCGGGGAAGAATTCCAGAATGTCATTAATGGTGACAAATGATTTTTTACGACCGATTTGGATCAAACGGGCGATGGGTGAAGATTTCGTGCCGCCATTTGATTTAGGATTGCTCTTTGTCTTTGTACCCATAGAATCCTTCTAATAAGTGGGATCAAAAGGAGTATTTTGTTGAAGAGGGTTCCCAGCATGAACAAAAACCCTAAAAAAATTTTGTGCCTTTTGTAGACTTGAGAATACTATTTTTTAAACGAAAAATCAACCGGATTTCGCTCAAATTTATAGTATCAGTTTAAATAAGCACGAATAATGACGACATTGGTCATGGCGTCGGTGTTGATGAGGGCTCAAGTGTTTCAGATGGCGTTTCTGAGAACTCCGGCGTAGGGGTAGGTGGATGGATGATCGAGTCAAATAATGCCCCAAGTTGATCGATACCGCCATCGGGAAGGACGATAATGTCCTGCCCATTTATCAGGGCATAATACCCATCGCCCAGCGCTGTCAGATTGCCGAATTCAAGCATATATTCCGAACCATCTTCATAAACGAATATAATGGATTGCATTGGCTCGTTCAAACCCACTTCCGCCAGGTCTTTTTCATCCGATACTTCGGATAATATCTGCAATTCAGAAAGATAAGAGAGAATTTCCTCAACGTTTCCTGCTGTCACAATCCCATCCGGATGGGTCGCGACCGTCCAGGATAAAGTATCAACCTTATCAAGTTGGATTGTCTCTCCATCCAGGCTATGATAGATAATGCTTGACAGAGCCTGGTCGTCCAGGCTCTGCAAGACATGTGGTGTTGCAGTCGGTTCCGCAGGCTCTTCCTCACTGGGTGTAATCTCCGGATAGAGCAAAAAAGCTGCGAGGAGAACTGCAAAAATTCCGACAATGATCCAGGTTGACTTCTTCATGACTCATCCCGTCCGTTTTCTTTGAATGGCAACAACGATCCCCACTGCAATGATAATGAGAGGAATGCCGACCAATCCAACAAGGATGATCCCCAGTTTTGTCGCATTGGTCGGGGGAACCAGAACACGGGAAGTGGTCTCAGCAACGGACAGGTTGATCAGGTTTTCATTCTCTGTGACCCAGTCAACCATGGCAATGGCGAAATCCATGTTTCCATACGCCGTAATAAAGTTATCTGTTGCGAAGTCGGAGTCGCCAATCACCACCACACGTGTACCAGTAGAAGCGTTTTCCAGCGCAACAGCGATTGTCACAGGGCCGGCGATGTCTGCATCGTCATAATCGGCCTCGTTATTGAACAGACCCTCAATATTGGTTTCCGCCCAGGAATCAGAAGTGGTCAGGACCAGTTCGTCATACGTTACATCAGAAACCGCTTCCATCGCAAGACTGTGGGCAGTTGGGAAGAAGGTTGTGTAATTATTGACTGCATCTGTGATGGGGTGATCGCCATATTGACCGGCGATCGCATAATTCATTGGGTTGATGGTGGGATCGATGATCATATTATCACCCATGGTCAAACCCCATTCATCCTGAAGATAGGTGTCCAGAGGGTTATCCTCTCCTGCACCTTCCGTCAGAAAATCCGGTTCTGAAAGCAGGATGAGTGAACCGCCATTTGCCAGGAAGTCTGCCAGAAGATCAACTTCGTCCTGTGAAAGGGGGATTTGCGGTGCAGCTAAGAAAATCGCCTTCGCGTCTTCCGGAATTGAGGGTGAAGAGACCAGGTTAAGCGTCGCTATCTGGTAATTTTTGGATTCCATCAGGCTTTCAAGCTCAACCAGTGAGTAGTCGCCCGAGGTGAAGAAATCTTCTTCACCATGTCCGGTCAGCACATAGACTGCACTTTGTTCCGGGTTTTGCAGCTTCACAATGGCATTAATGAGGTTTTCTTCTGACAAGGTGGTGATCATTTGGGTCTGACCTTCCGCAGATAACACCGTTGTTGCGTTCCGTGTGATCTCAGCCAGATTGGCTGCAACGGGATCGTCATATGGATTGATGAACTCATACTCAAATTTTCCACCCGAATTACGTCGGAAATTCTCAAACAAAGTCTCTGCTGCGGCAGTACTCGTATCGGAAGTGTAAAATGCTTTGGCTTCAACCGTGATGCTCAGGTTGTCAAGGATGTCCAGTGTCTCTTCAGCGAGCGAATTCTCTTTATCTTCAGTGAGGTCCCAGGAGACATTATTGTTGTAAATGAACAAGTTCACGATGACAAGAATCCCGATGACGGCCAGCGTCAGGACGAGGGCGTTCCCGCCATGTTTGGCTTGCCGGCCCTGGAAGAATTGAAGGATCGACCCGGGATCAAATACGATGGATAGGACAAGACCGATAACGGCAAGGATGATGCTGATGCGTACAGCAATGGTGAATTGACCGGAGGTGATCCGTAAGATTAGGGCGACAACGGCTGCAACCAGGCCAACAATCAGGGGTATAAAGGCGTATTTTTGTAATTTCTTCATCATTTAGCGCCACCTTTTGGTTTCAATTGAGCGGGTTCCCAGGAACAACGCCAGAACCGTCAGACTGACAAAGTAGGAGAGATCAAGGAGGTCAATGACACCGGCCCGGAAGCTGTTGTAATAATGTTGCGTGATACTCAGGTTTTCAAAAATGGCTGCCGCAGAACCATCAAGGAATTGGGCAGGGGCAGATGCCAACCAGAGGAGCAGGACAACACCCAGGGACGCGACCAAAGAAGCGATCGTATTCTTGAACAAGGAGGAAACAGCCACGCCAACCGCTGTCATGGCGGAGGCCATCAATGAAACGCCGATGTAATTGGCAACAACTTTGGCCAGATCAATCCCGGGGTCGACCAGGAAGTTTTGCGCAATGGGAAAGACCCAGGTTAAGGCAATAATTGAGAGGAAGAACATCCATGTGCCCAGCCATTTCCCAATAATCAACTCGTGGTCTTTTATGGGCGCTGTAAGCAGGAGTTCCAGGGTGCCGGTCTTGTTTTCATCTGTAATCGTCCGCATGGTCAGAATAGGCGCAACCAGGAAGATTAATGGGAAGACCAGAATATCGAGAATATAGGTAAATTCCGGTGTATATTCGTAGAGGATGGCAAGGTTAAGGTCGTAGGTAAAGTAAATCCCCATCACCAGAAAAACGACGACGCCAACGACATAAGCGATTGGGCTGTAAAAGAAGCTGGCGTACTCTTTCTTCGCAATGATCCAGATGTTTCGCATATTTATGCCTCGCTTTCTTCCAAAGGCGGATTTTCTATTGCCTCAGCAACCGGCGCATCTTCACGTGTGAGCTCAAGGAATATCTCTTCGAGATTAACAACCTCAGGGGTAAGTTCAAGGAGGTCAAAGCCCTTTTGTACAAGCAGCTTTGCCACTTCAGCCCGTGAATCCCGGCTGGAGAGGTTCTCAAACTGGATCAGTCCCTGTGTACTGAGTTGAGCGGATACGACTCCATCCACCCCCTTGATCAGATCCACTGCTTTTTCAGCGTCAGCGCCAACACGGACGCTGACCTTTCGACTGGAGGAAAGCCGGTTTTGAAGGTTTTCAGGGGCGTCTTCCGCTACAATAAGGCCTTTATTGATGATAATGACCCGATCACAGATCTGTTGGGCTTCGGAGAGGATGTGAGTGGATAATAATACGGTTCGTTCTTTCCCGATCTCCTGGATCAGGTTACGGACCTCCCGGATCTGTTTTGGGTCGAGGCCGATTGTTGGTTCATCGAGGATCAAGACCTCCGGTTCATGGATAAGCGCCTGGCCCAGGCCAACTCTTTGACGCATCCCTTTCGAGATGTTCTTAATCAGGCTTTCAGAACGGTCTTCGAGGCCGATCTTTTCAAGGACATCTTCAACGCGTTCATCGAGGTTGTCCAGATGGCGTAATTGCCCCATGTATCGCAGATAATCGTAGACCCGCATATCGTCATACAAGGGGACTGTTTCAGGCATATACCCAACCAGTTTCCGAACTTCGAGCGATTCTTCGATGACATCATGCCCGCCAACCTTTGCGATCCCTGATGTCGGCGGCATGAAACCCGTCAATATCCGGATGGTCGTGGTCTTGCCGGCGCCATTGGGGCCTAGAAAGCCAAGAACTTCACCTTTTTCTGCTGTGAAGTTCAAGTTTTCTATTGCCCTGTTGGGGCCATAATCTTTGGTCAAACTTTGAACAGTGATCATAACTTCTCCCTAATTAA